>DYRK01000011.1:19848-26460 GCA_020718785.1 Desulfatirhabdium butyrativorans
TCAGAGGGGATTTTATTCATGCGGTTCAATCCTGGGAGCAGGCTATACCGCTTTTGACTACAGAAAAGAAATACACTCTTTCAGACCTGATATGTGTAGCTTATGCTTACCAGTCGCTCGGCTATCACGAAAAATCGCTGTCCTTATTCGATGACTCGGTATCCGAATTCGAAAAGAATCCGCTGTTTCTAAGTGCTTTGGGCGATCTTCTCCTTTCTTTGGGAAAATCTGACGATGCAGAGAGATTTTTGAGAAAAGCGGCTGATGAAGCCCGATTATCTCGATCTCCGGATATTTCGGCATCTGTCCTGAACAACAGGGGAAATCTTTTTGCCTCGCAGGGAGATTATCTAAAGGCAGAGGCGGCATACAGCGAAAGCCTTAAATATATTGAACAGGCAGATCGTCCGGGAATGTCCGGGCTGAAATCAAAAGTCTTAATCAATATGGCTCATGCCGGATATATGCAGGAAAGTTATAAAGACGCTGCTGTCTTGGCGGATAAAGCATTTCAGCACACACAAAGCCTGCGGGATTCCTATTATAAAGCCTCTGATTTTATTTCTCTGGCTATGCTTGCCCGGAAAATACGGAAAGCATATCCCGCCGCTGATAAGCCGATGAATGATATTATCTGCCGGGCTTTGGATGAAGCCGGACGAATTGCCGGAGACATACAGAATATCTCTGTCCTGTCGCAAGCCTGCGGATATCTGGGACAGTTCTATGAAGACGGCCGGCAGTATGACCAAGCAATTCAACTCACGAGAAGAGCCTTGTTTTTTGCCCAGCAGGGAAATTTTCCCGAAATTATGTATCTCTGGCAATGGCAATTGGGACGATTATTCAAGGCAGAAGGAGATATGGAAAAGTCGCTCAATGCCTATTATGAAGCCATCAGCACCTTGAAACCCATCCGGAAAGAATTCTTCAAAGGTTTCCGCGGCAGCACGGAGATGTTTTATGAAAAGCTGAAACCTGTTTATCTCGAATTGACCGGACTCCTTCTGAAACAGGCTGAGGCAGTTGCAGACGGTAAGCGGCAGGCGATACTGAAAGATGCCGTGAATATCATGGAAATGCTCAAGTCCGCAGAATTGCAGAACTACTTTGAAGATGAATGCCTTACTGCCAAATCCCGGAAAAGCACGGAACCGCTCAGTATCTCTTCTCACAGTGCAGTCATTTATCCGATTCTGTTCGGCGATCATCTGACCGTATTGCTGACTCTGTCCGAGGGAATAAAGCAGTTCCGTATTCCTGCAAATGCCGAAGAAATCAAAAAACGGGTCGCTCAGTTCCGTGAGCGATTGCAGGACGGCTCAAAAATGAATCGGATTCTGTATCAAAGCAAGCCCCTTTATGATTTGCTGATACGCCCTTTGGAATCGGAACTGACTGCCCGAAACATCGATACCCTGATTATTGCTCCGGACAGTGTCCTGCATCTGATTCCCTTTGCCGCACTGCATGACGGACATCGTTTTCTGATTGAAAAATATGCGGTCGTCACCATTCCCGGTATCAGTCTTACCGATACGGAACCGGTCCGACCGGAACATTCGAGAGTGCTTCTGAACGGACTTTCCGAGGGCGTACAGGGCTTTGACCCCTTACCCGGCGTGGAACACGAGTTCGAAGAACTCAAAAAGATCATGAAAAATACTTCGGTCTTTCTGAATGAGACATACACCGCGGATAATCTGTTTCAGGAATTCAGAAACCATGACTACGATATTGTTTTTATGGCAACTCACGGCGTATTCGGCGGCACGGGCGGGGACAGTTTTCTCCTGACCTACAACGGCAGGCTTACGATGAATCAGATGGAGGATATGATTGCTCTGGGAAAACAGCGTGACAGACAGATCGGACTGCTGATGCTGAACGCATGTCAGACCGCAATAAGTGATGAGCGTGCCGCGCTGGGACTCGGAGGCATTGCTCTGAAAGCCGGAGCAAAAAGTGCTGTTGCCACCTTGTGGTCTGTCTGCGACGAATCAGCGTTCCGGATGATAACAGAATTTTACCGGCAGATATGTATTCCCGGCATGTCAAAAGCAAAGGCACTGCAAAATGCCCAGAAAATCTTCATCGCTGCCCATCCCTATTCTCATCCGACATATTGGTCGCCGTTTCTGCTGATCGGGAACTGGTCATAATAAAATCAGCCTAATCCCGGATAATTCTTTTCACATCCGGCACAGTCTCGGGCTTGCCCCGGACCATGTAGCGGCTTTCTCCCTCACGCTGGGTCACATTTTCATAAACCCCGTCCTCCCGACGCACCAATTTTGTAAACCCGAGGTCGCGCAGTTCGCCGTCGCTTTTCTGCGCCCGACGGATGCTGGCGCAGGACATGATTTTCCGAACCATGCCTTTGCAGCGTGGGCATACTGCCAGCGGCGGATCATTCATCGCCTGTCTGATCTCGAAAATATGCCCCCGCTCGCAGGGTTCATCCAAATGTTCGTATTCGTAAGTCGGCATTTTGAAAAGGGGTTCGGGGTGAGAGGTTCGGGTTTCGGGGTCGGAAAAAAAACCTCTGACCTCGAACCCCTGACCTCTTACCCTCATCTTTTAATACATATCTTCATCCATTCCCGCGCCGGGCATTGCTCCGGCATTCTTTTTCTTTTCAGGCTTTTCCGTAATCATTGCCTCGGTGGTCAGCATGAGGCCGGCAACGGACGCGGCATTCTGGAGAGCAAAACGCACAACTTTGGTGGGATCAATCACACCGGCTTCTATCAGGTTCCCGTATTTGTTTGTGGCTGCATTGAATCCGAAGTCATCTTTGCCTTCAAGCACTTTGTTCAGAACTACGGAGCCTTCCAGTCCGGCATTTTCGACGATCTGACGCAACGGGGCTTCCAGCGCGTGTTTCAGAATAGAGATACCGTTTTTCTGTTCGCCGGAAACCGAAGTTTTCTCCAATGCACCGAGACATCTCACCAAAGCCACGCCGCCGCCCGGAACAATCCCTTCCTCAACCGCGGCACGTGTGGCATTCAGAGCATCTTCCACACGGGCTTTCTTTTCCTTCATCTCAGTCTCGGTGGCAGCTCCGATATTTATGACTGCCACACCTCCGACTAATTTTGCCAGACGCTCCTGAAGTTTTTCCCGGTCATAATCAGAGGTTGTATCATCAATCTGCGCCCTGATCTGACGCATACGTCCCTCGATGGATTTCCTGCTGCCGTCGCCGTCAATAATGGTCGTGTTGTCTTTGTCAATCTTTACGGTCTTGCACTTTCCGAGATCATTCAGCGAGACCTTTTCCAGCTTGATTCCCATGTCTTCGGAAATCACCTGACCGCCGGTGAGAACCGAAATATCTTCGAGCATGGCTTTGCGCCGGTCCCCGAATCCCGGAGCTTTGACTGCCGCGACATGCAGCGCGCCGCGGAGTTTGTTGATAATCAGGGCAGCAAGAGCTTCGCCTTCCACATCCTCGGCAACAATCAGGAGGGGCTTGCCGGACCGTGCAATCATCTCCAGCAGCGGAACTATGTCTTTCATGCTGCTGATCTTTTTCTCATGCAGAAGAATATAGGGATTTTCCAGCACGACTTCCATTTTTTCGGCATTGGTGACAAAGTGGGGCGAGATATATCCGCGGTCAAACTGCATCCCTTCCACAATTTCCAGCGTGGTATCCATGGATTTTGCCTCTTCCACGGTAATGACGCCTTCTTTGCCGACTTTTTCCATTGCCTCGGAAATCAACTGACCGATCATCTCGTCATTGTTCGCGGAAATAGTGCCGACCTGAGCGATTTCTTTTTTATCTTTGGTGGGTTTTGAAATTTTTTTGAGTTCAGCAACCACAGCCTCGACGCCCTTGTCAATTCCGCGCTTGACTGACATGGGATTGACGCCCGCGGCAACCAACTTCTGTCCTTCGGCATAAATGGTCTGAGCCAGCACCGTGGCCGTGGTTGTGCCGTCACCCGCGGTATCGCTGGTTTTGCTGGCAACTTCTTTGACCATCTGCGCGCCCATGTTCTCGAATTTGCCTTCGAGCTTGATCTCTTTGGCAACAGTGACACCGTCTTTTGTAACGGTAGGCGATCCGAAAGATTTTTCCAGCACCACGTTTCTGCCTCTGGGTCCCAGTGTGACTTTGACCGCATCGGCAAGGGCATTGACCCCTTTGAGCATCTGTTCTCTGGCTTTGGTTCCGTAAGAAATCATTTTTGCAGACATAATACAAACCCCTCCTTATTTCTCAAATACTGCCGATATATCGGATTCTCTCATAAAAATATGTTCAACCCCGTCAATTTTGATTTCAGTTCCCGCGTATTTGGAGAAAAGAATCCGGTCCCCTTCTTTAAGCTCCAGGGGGATAATCTTTCCGTCATCCCCTCTTTTTCCGGGACCTGCGGCAACGACTCTGCCTTCCTGCGGCTTTTCTTTAGCCGTGTCGGGAATGATAATCCCGCCAGGGGTCTTATGTTCTTCTTCAACTCTCAGTACGAGTATTCTGTCATTTAACGGTCTGATTTTCATACAGCCTCCTTTTTTCCTTTGTCAATATTTTTCAGGTTCGTAACTGAAAATTCACATTAAAAAAAATCGATTTCTGCCGGAGGTGTCATTTCCGCAGAACATGATCGTCCGATATTTAACATAAATACCGGTGTGATACCTTTATGATACCTTTAAAAGGATAAAAATATAACTATTTGTTTTTAATATTTATTAACCCTCAATTGCAGAAAAATATAAACATTTTTTCAGGGGGGTCAAGAGGGAACGATCATTTTTTATCATTTTTCTGATGCCGGCAGCCGGGCTTGCCTGCCGGAACAGATAATCTTCCACACTGCCGGATAAAAAATCATAATATTCTGATTTTATCCGAAAAACTATTTGCGTCTGTTTTAAGTTTCGGCGTTTTACTGTAAAACGCCCCTGCTTAAAACAGACGCAAGCCGTTTTGTGTCTGTTTCAGCAGAAGTATCTGAAAAAAAAATGTCCGGCAGTGTGAATTTTTTCTTGATTTTGATTTGATTTCGGATTATATAAAAATATTATTTGAAGTTAGAAGCTTTTTCCGGTCTGCGGAAAATTTTTTGTCTGATATTTTAACACAATGTGCTAATATGATTTCCGATTCTTATAACCGGTATTTGCAGGCTTTACTTCGCGACAGTCCGCCAGAAGGCGGGATTACGAACTTTTCGATCTGCTGATAATAGGCAAAGTGAGAGAAAATGGGCGGACAGGAATCACAAAAACCGGACAAAACCGACTGGCATCGTCTGTGGGGTCTGATGATGGCACCTCTGTTTGAACGTCTCGGATGCGAGACCGTGGTGGAAATGGATCTGTCGTCAAAAATTCAGCGGCTCGACATGGCGATCATCAGGAAAGACGCCGGGGAACCGAGTTATGACAGACTGCACCCCGACTATTATGAGGGGTTTGAAAACCTGAACAGGCACAACCTCGTTTCGTTCAAATCCTTCAATGAGGTTTTTAACATGACGGCACTTGAGGAATTCTACGGGCATTACATCAATTACAGAAAGATCAGGGATATCGGAGAGAAGGATAAACACATCATCAGCCTTTACGCGGTGACATACCATTTCCCTGACAGGCTGTTTTCCCGTTTTGAGGATACCCGTTTTCTGAAATGTGTCAGACCGCGGCGGATATACGATCTGGAAGTCCTGACCCCTGTGCGCTTTGTCATCACACGGGGATGCGACCATCCGATCATCGGGATGTTTTCCGGGGACCCGGAACAGATCAAGGCAAGCCGCGGGCGTCTGGAGAGAGACAGATGGCTGCTGGGACAGGTCAGTTCATATCTTGGAAAACTTTATGAATTTTACGGATTGGAGGGAATTGACATGCCTTATACTCAGGAAATGTTCATCAGGGATCATTATCCCGAATGGTATGAAAAGATTCAGGCTGCAAAAAATGAGGGCAGAAATGAAGGCAGAACCGAAGGCAGAACCGAAGGTAGAAATGAAGGCAGAACCGAGGGCAGAACCGAGGGCAAGCTGATCGGAGAAATACTTATGGCTCAACGCATACTGAAGCGTCCGGTCTGGTCTGAGGAAGAACTGGCAGAAAAGAATATTAAAGAATTGAAACAGATAGTTACGGAAATCGAGTCCCCCTTGCGTTCTGAGTCTGAATTATCCATCAATTCTCAGATTGAAAAGCTCGTAAGCAAGAATCCTTAAAGAGTTATAATTTTTTTTCAGTGGAACAGGCATTCCTGCCTGTTTATTATAAAGGTCAGACAGAAATGTCTGACCCGCCGAATGTTATAATTCATTATGGTTGGTCGCTTAGTTCCGCCTTCATGCCGACGGAAAAAAATAAAGTTGACATTTATATCATATTGGCATAATAATTGCATTTCAAATAGAAAACAAATTGCCATCTGAGAAACTTATCATGAAAGGAGACCTTACCATGAAGATATTGAATATTTTTGGAAAAAGAACGGATGCGGATGCGGTGTTGCGGCTGCTGGCAATCATCGCCGCTTTGAGCGGGGCCCTGCTTTGTGCAAGCCCCTGCTCGGCGGCAAACAATGCCCTGCAATTCCACGGGGCAGATGACAGGAACATCGGAATC
>DYRK01000012.1:0-2343 GCA_020718785.1 Desulfatirhabdium butyrativorans
GTGCAGGGCGATTATTCACGCAAAACGATTTGGAAAATCGTTTTACCGTAAAACGCCCCGGCTTAAAACAGACGCAAGCCGTTTTGTATCTGATTTTATTCACGCAAAACGATTTGGAAAATCGTTTTACAGTAAAACGGCTTTGCAGTATCTGTACCGGCAAAAGAAACGATTTGCGTCTATTTTAAGCCTGGGCGTTTTACTGTAAAACGGCTTTGCAAGCCGTTTTGTATCTGATTTTATTCACGCAAAACGATTTGGAAAATCGTTTTACCGTAAAACGGCTTTGCAAGCCGTTTTGTATCAGCGACACCGGTGAAGGCTTTCGTAAACAGGTTATTGTTCACCGTCATAACTGATGACGGCGAAAAGAATAATTAATTTATTTTTATCAGGAGGCTAAGAAAAGATGAAAAAAGTGTCGAGTTTTATTTCATGCCTGCTTATAACGGGCATTCTGGTTTTCCCTTTGCCGTCTTTGGCGCAGCAGCAGGAAGGGCAGCCCGCTGCCGAGAGCAGCCCGGAAAGCGGCAAGCCGGACCTTGGCGAATGGTGGCTGCGTAATCCTCTGACCTACAAGCCGGTTCCGGAGGATTTTCTCTATCATCTGGAAGCAACTTATGACTGGACGCGGAATACCGGCAACCAGATAGATGACAACCATTCCCTGAGCGCGCAGCTTTCGTTAAGAAAAAAAATAGTTACCTACAATATAAGATACACGTTTGACAAACAGAATTCTGCCAAACGTGACGATCCGCCCAGACAGGATAACGACAAACTCCTTCGGAAAAGCACCAAGCATGAAATCCACAATGATTGCAGAGTCGCGCTCACTGACCGTCTGTTTTTCTCGCCGGGAATGTTCTGGCTTGAGGATGATTATGCCCAAATCAAAGACAGAAATACCTACTATGCAGGATTCGGCTACACACTGATAAGGCAGCCGAGACTGCTGGTAAACATTTTCGGGGCTTATGCGTATGAAGAATTAGATTACATCTCCGACTATCATGAAGTTTATGCGCTGCTGGAGGATTGGGAAAAAGCCGACAAAGTAACGGATTATGATCCGGGAACAAAAAGATCAAGTCTTGCTTATCTTTACGAGGATGTCCGATTCTATCTGACCCGATCCGTGGCTCTGAATCACAGCATGAAATATTTCAGAGACATCTCCGACGGAGACAAATATCGCTGGAATTTTTCTGTGGGCGCGGATATCAAAATTACCGAGCATGTGCTTGCCACTCTCAGTTATACGGAAGATTATGATAACGCGCCGGAAACCCTGATGGGGCTTAGAAAAAGAGACACCGCTATAGGTGCTGGGATAAAACTCAGTTTTTAGTTTCCCCCTTTCGTAAAGGGGGATCAAGGGGGATTTTCAAAGCGGCGGCACGGAAAATCCCCCTGCCCCCTTTGAAAAAAAGGGGGATTCACGCGTAACGTGAGTGAATAATTCAGGTCAAAATTTCCCGTTTTATCCGTCCTCCGCCTTTTCAATATAAAAACCCGGTAATTTCTATCTGTCCGAAATAATTCGTTAAATAAAAAAATGAAATTTAATTGAAAAAAGATAAAAAAAAGCTTGACGATTATTTATTAATCGTATATTGATGATTAACAGATAATCGTCAATATGAAAACTTATTTGAAAAAGAGGATATCAGACGGAATGCCATATATCTCTTTGACAAAAACAGGATCAAACGGGAAAAATGGGGATTCGGAATCGGAAGATGCTGAAAAACTTCTTTCGGAAAAAAGAAAGAAAATATTCCGTCATCCGATCCGGGACAGAATACTGGGAATTCTCAGGGACGGCAAACCCCGCACCCAGAGCGATATCGGCAAAATTTTGGCAATGTCCAATGCCGCAGTGCATTACCATGTGAAATTATTACTCGAAGTCGGTATTATCAAACCGCACAGCACCCGGCCGGGCCCCAACGGAATTACCGAGAAACTCTACAGCGTGGATACCGAAAACTGGCCCGTGGTTTCCGAAGATGATGTGGATTACTACGTTGATTACACGGTGTCATGGATGAACGAGAGACATCGGGAAGGAATGAATATCCTGAAATCGGAAAGGGATAATATGCCGCCATTTCTTGCCGGGAGCTATTCAGTATGTGCGCCGATGGAAGAACTGATTCAGTTCAAACGCGAAGTTGAAAAATTTTTCAATGATTTTTATATGAAATATGAGAATGCAGCGGGCGGGAAACTGTCCACCTTTGCTGTTACTTTTGCCATACTGCCTTCTCGTGAAAAAAAAACAGAAGATTCACGCAACATCCTGGAGTTTGAACCCGATGCAAAAGAATCTTAAAAACA
>DYRK01000012.1:2443-16698 GCA_020718785.1 Desulfatirhabdium butyrativorans
CAGAATGTTCGTTCCCAAGCTGGGGCTTGGGAACGAGGAAAGATTCACGCAACATCCTGGAGTTTGAACCCGATGCAAAAGAATCTTAAAAGCAATCAGAATGTTCGTTCCCAAGCTGGGGCTTGGGAACGAGGAAAGATTCACGCAACATCCTGGAGTTTGAACCCGATGCAAAAGAATCTTAAAAACAATCAGAATGTTCGTTCCCAAGCTGGGGCTTGGGAACGAGGAGACCAAGCTGGGGCTTGGGAACGAGTAAAAACGGCTTTTGCATTTTCAGGACTCGGCGCGCAGTGGAAAAAAATGGGCGCGGGTCTGCTTGAAAAAGAAGCGGTTTTCCGAGACACACTTCTGGAATGTGACAGACTGTTCGGCAGATACACTGACCAGCCGCTGATAGAATATATTAAGGTATCGCCGATGGACTGCCTTGAAACCGCACATCGCTGCACGGTTGCCGTTCAGATAGGGCTTGTGGAACTGTTCCGCAGTTGGGGCATTGAACCGGATGCGGTTATCGGACACAGCGCGGGCGAAGTTCCCGCGGCTTACACTGCCGGGATTCTGAGTCTGGAAGATACGATCAAAGTGGTTTGGCAGCATTCTCTTTTGATAGAAAAAGCAAAGGGAAAAGGCAAAATGCTGTTTATCGCTCTGCCGGTGAGCGAGGTTCGGAATACGGTATTGAAGCAGTATAAAAATCTGTCGCTGGCTGCGGTGAACAGTCCGAAATCCACAGTGTTATCAGGCGGAAAAGAGCTGGCGGAAATAAAGCAGTTTTTGGAGACAAAGGGAATTTTCTGCCGATTGCTGAGAATGGACTTGGGTTTTCACAGCCCGCAGGTTGAACCTTATCTGTCTGAATTGAAGTCGGCATTGAAAGATATTCGTCTTCAGACTCCGAGAATTCCCATATATTCCTCTTTTCACGGAACATTCAGCACAAAAACGGATGACTATAACGGTAAATACTGGGCAGATCATATCCGTAAACCGGTACAGTTTGCGCCGGCAATTCAGGAAATGATTGCGGACGGATATAATATTTTTATCGAAATTGCGCCGCATTCGGTGCTGTCGGATTCTATTCACGAATGTTTTGAAAATAAAACCGGCGGGAGTGAGAAATCAGATTATCTCATTGTTGATACGCTGAAAAGAGAAACTGACGAAAAAGAAAAGCTGCTGGAATCTCTGTCTGTTCTGCATTCGGCAGGTTATAATTTCGATTGGAATAAGTTCAGTACCGAAGATGAAAACAAAATCAGATCGCTTGCCGAAGCGCGCAAAATATCCGCGCCCTCATTTCTCAGTTCTCACTTCTCAGTTCTCACTTTGCCGAGTCTCATCAGGACATCCATATCTCAGCTCTCCAATCAGACAGTCATTGTGTCGGATGATCCTCAGACGGGTTTTTTCGAGATGGGAATGACTTCTCTGATGGCTGTCCGACTGAAACGGATGCTGGAAGCCGAACTGAATATTTCTCTTCCGATGACGCTGCTGTTCGACTACCCGAACATCAGTCTGTTGACGGATTATCTCAATTCCCGAATATCGTCGGACCCGGGAGCAGGGACCGGAGATATTCAGTCAAGCTGTTCAGCCCCGAACCCCGAACCCCGAACCCCGAACCTTCTTGCTCCCATCGCCGTTATCGGAATGGCTTGCCGATTTCCGGGCGGAGCAGACAATCCGGATTTGTTCTGGGAACTTTTGAAAAGCGGCAAAGACGCGATCAGCGAAATTCCTTCGGAACGCTGGAATGTCGAGGACTATTTTGATCCGGATCCGGATGTCCCGGGCAAATCCTACACCCGGCTGGGAGGTTTTGTCTCTGATACCTATATTAAAAGCTTTGACGCGGCTTTTTTCAGAATGTCTCCCAAAGAAGCCGAATCGCTGGATCCTCAGCAGCGGATGCTTTTGGAAGCTTCCCATGAAGCCATTGAAAATGCGGGCATTCCGGTTCACAGCCTGAGCAAAAAACAGGTCGGCGTTTATATCGGAATAAGCACTGATGACTACAAAGGCGCGCATTTGTGGTCCGGCGATCCGAGCCGCATGGACGCATATTCTGCAACAGGTTCCATGTATAATGCGGCTGCAGGACGTTTATCGTATCTTTTGGATTTGAAGGGACCGAACTATCCTGTTGATACTGCCTGTTCATCTTCTTTGGTCGCAATCCATGCCGCGTGCCAGAGTCTGCGGAACAGAGAATCCGACATTGCATTAGCCGGGGGCGTCAATGCGATGCTCAGTCCGAATCTCTTTGTTTACTTCTCAAAATTAGGCGCACTTTCACCGGACGGACAATGCAGGACATTTGATGCAGGAGCAAACGGATATGTGCGGGGAGAAGGCTGCGGCATTCTTGTTTTAAAGCGGCTCTCCGATGCCATATCTCAGGGAGACCGTATTTTTGCGCTTATCCGAAGTTCGGCATTAAATCACGACGGCGCAAGCAGCAGCTTTACTGCACCCAACGGCACTGCCCAACAGGAAGTCATTCGCCAGGCACTCAGAAACGGAAAACTTTCTCCTGATGATGTGAGTTATGTAGAAGCACATGGAACCGGAACCGCGCTCGGCGATCCTATTGAGATTCGCGCGCTCGGCGAAGTCTATGGAGCAAAGCGGGATAAAGACAAGTCATTGACTGTCGGTTCGGTAAAGGCAAATATCGGGCATCTGGAAGCGGCAGCAGGTGCCGCGGGCGTGATTAAGGCAATTCTGGCATTGAATAATGAAGCTATTCCGCGTCAAATACATTTCCATACGCCGAATCCCTATATTCCATGGGAAGATTTGTCTGTCAAAATTCCGACAGATATGACTGCTTGGCTAAAATGCGGGCAGCCGCGTATTGCCGGCGTAAGTTCCTTTGGATTCAGCGGAACTAACGCGCATGTTTTGATAGAAGAGTGGGTCAGAGGTGAGGGATCAGAGGTCAGTGGTGAATCTTCAATGTTACGCCCGCGTCATATTTTAACTCTTTCTGCGAAGAATGAGGACGCACTGAACGCACTGGCATCAAGATATTCGGTATATCTCTCGCGAGAAAATACGCCGGATATAGCAGATATTTGCTATACAGCGAACACAGGCAGAACGCACTTTAAGCATCGTCTCGCGGTTATAGGCGAGTCAAAAGAGGAGATAAAAGAAGGTCTGTTGAAATCCTCTCACCCCGAACCCCGAACCCCGAACCCCGAACCCCGCCTCGCTTTTTTGTTCACCGGTCAGGGTTCCCAGTATCCGGGCATGGGAAAGCAGTTGTATGAAACGCAGCCGGTGTTCAGGAATGCGCTTGACAAATGCAATGAACTTCTGCGCCCTTATTTGGAACACTCTTTGCTTGAAGTCATGGCGATAACCGGCGGACAAACGGCAAGTGACGGACTTCTTGATGAAACTGCATATAGTCAGCCTGCAATTTTTTCGCTGGCATACTCGCTTGCGGAACTCTGGCGTTCATGGAAGATTCAGCCTTCTGTAATGACAGGTCACAGCATAGGCGAATACGCGGCGGCATGTATTGCCGGCGTGTTTTCGCTTGAAGACGCTGTAAAACTTGTTGCGGCAAGGGGTCGGCTCTTGCAGTCATTACCGCAGCGAGGCATTATGGCAGCCGTATTTGCAGAGGAAAACCGGGTTTCAGAAGCGATTGCGGCGTACCGGGACAGTGTATCTCTCGCGGCGGTGAATGCGCCTGCAAGCGTTGTTATTTCAGGTGAGGAAAATGCCGTAAAAGAGATATTGGATACGCTGAAAAAACAAGGGGTAAAATCAAAACAGTTGAAGGTCTCTCACGCGTTTCACTCTCCGCTGACTGAGCCGATTCTGGAGGAATTCAGAAGTATTGCTTCAAAAGTGAAATATGCCGCGCCTGAAACGCCGATTGTCTCGAATCTCACGGGAAAAATCGTAGCAGAAAAAGATATTACTTCTCCCGACTACTGGACCCGGCATATTCGTGAATGTGTGCGTTTTTATGATACCGTGAAAACACTGGAGCAGGAAGGTTATGAAGTTTTTTTGGAAATTGGCGCAACCGCGACGCTGACAAGTCTGGGTAAGCAATCTTTCCCGGAAAATAAATGCCTCTGGCTTCCTTCATTGAAAAAAGGAAGCGATGACTGGTCTCAGATATTGAATTCGCTTTCGGAATTGTATGCCCGAGGATTTGATATAGACTGGACAGAGTTTGATCGTCCTTATCCCCGGCAAAAAGTCACGCTGCCGAATTATCCCTTTCAACGCCGGAAATTCTGGATGAATCCGGTAGTAAAACTACAGATGAAAGCCGAAGATTCGCATGATACTTTTATCGGGCAGAAAATCACATCTCCGGCATTGAAAAATACGGTGATTTTTCAATCGCAGTTCAGCGCGGAAAAACCTTTGTTTATCAAAGAACATATCATTTATGATGCCATGATTTCGCCTGCTGCCGCACATCTTTCTATGCTTTTGTCTGCCTCGAAAGATGTATTCGACACACAAAGATGTACTTTCAAGGAACTGAATTTTATCAAGCCCTTGACCGTAACCGATCCGAGAAATGTGCAGTTGATTATCGAAAATGTAAACAGCGATGAATCCGGTTTTCAAATTGTTTCTTCAGACAGCAAAGGCAGCGAATGGCTTACCCATTGCACCGGAGTCATCTCAGCCCGAAGCCCGAACCCGGAAGCCCGAACCTCTCTCGACTCGATCAAATCGAGATGCGAAATTCATATACACGGAGCCGATTTTTATGAAAAATTCAGACGTGCGGGCTATCGTTTGGGCCCGGCATTTCAATGTATCGAAGAGGGATGGGGCGGGCAGGGAGAAGCAATAGCGTGCTTGAAAATAAAGAAAAATACTCCCGATTCTGCTGTATATCGGATTCATCCGGGTCTGATAGATTCCATGCTCCAAACCATGGTTTTCGGTCTGGCGGGATATGTGGACGAATTATTCGAAAAGGGCAGCATTCTGATTCCCTTCAATCTGGCAAGATTCGAACTGCATTCCGAAATTCCCGGAAATACGCTTTGGTGTTATTCCAAAGCCAAACAAGAGCAGGGATTTGTCGAAGGAGATATTACTGTCTGCGACGAAGCGGGAAATGTCCTTATCAGCATTGAAGGCTTGATGGTCAAGCGGACGGAGCGTTCTGCTCTGCTGAAAGACAATGCTCGTAAAAACTGCTTCTACGCAGTCGAGTGGCAAGAAATCGGGCAACCTCGAACCTCGAACCTCAAACCCCGCACCCCGTTTCTCCTTTTTTCAGATCAGAAAGGCATCGGCAGGCGATTGGAAGAACAGCTTATAAAACAGGGGAGTCATTGTGTTACTATATTGAGAGGCGAGCAATATGCACGCCCGGATAGTAATACTTTTTGCATCAATCCCTTGTCAGCCGAAGATTTTCGTCATGTTTTCGATGAGATTTCGGAGGAAAATCCGAAACAGCAATTGCATGTCTTATTTCTATGGGGATTGGATTCGCCGAGTTCCGAAAATCTGAGTCCGGATACTCTGGAAAGTCATAATGAATCTATCTTCGGAAGCCTTCTTGGTCTGATTCAGGCAATGACGGAACGCAGCCGGAATGCGGCAATCTGGCTGATTACGCAACATACTCAAGCTGTGAACGGAAATGCGGCATCTTTATCTCTGGCGCAGTCTTCTCTGTGGGGAATGGGCAAGGTCATATCGCTGGAACATCCTGATATCTGGGGCGGTCTCATTGATCTTGATAGCAATGTGCATGATTCTCATATCAAGATGCTTATACAAGAAATACTAAGCAAAAGCGATCATGATCAAATAGCCTTCAGAAACGGCAACAAGCGTTATGAAGCCCGCCTGAAAAGCATTCGGCTTAACGAGATAAAACCGGATATATCCGTCCGTGCAGATGCATCCTATCTGATTACCGGCGGTCTCGGGTCATTAGGATTACTTCTTGCTCGGTGGCTGGTGAAGGAGGGCGCAACCCATCTGATTCTTGTAGGGAGAACTGCGCCATCCGATGCTGCTAAATCTGTCATTGAAGAATTGGAACAGAAGGGCGCGAATATCTCTGTAGTGAATGCAGATGTCTCGAAAACAGAAGAACTTTCCGCCGCGCTGGATGCACTGCGATTTCCCGCTCTGAAAGGACTAATTCATGCGGCAGGCATTACCGATGACGGCATGTTGACCCAGCAGAATCCGGAGCGTTTCCGAAAAGTCATGGAAGGAAAGGTCAAGGGCGCGTGGAATCTTCATCAACTCACACAGAAGTATGACTTGGATTTCTTTGTTCTTTTCTCTTCGGCAGCCTCTGTTCTGGGCAATCAGGGACAGAGCAGTTACGCGTCGGCAAATGCCTTCTTGGATGCTTTGGCGCATTACAGACAAGGACTAGGACTGCCTGCAACGAGCATAAACTGGGGGCCCTGGGACAAAGCAGGCATGGCAATGTCTCAAAACGCTGTACAGAGTCATTTGACTCGGCAGGGATTTGCTTATATTCAGCCTGAAGACGGACTCAAATATATTAAGGAAATTCTCTCCGGCAAAATAACTCAGGTCGGCGTCATAGATTGCGACTGGAATAAATATGCCGAATATTTCGGAAAAAGAAAACAGGGCTTCTTATCGGAACTGATTTTGTCTGAAGCGGGTCAGGGGTCAGGCGTCAGGGGTCAGAGGTCAGAGGATTCCTCTCACCTCTCACCTCTCACCTCTGACCTGAGAAATGCTTCACCCGAGAAACGAATAAAAATACTGTCCGATTTTGTTCAGGAAACAGCAGCAAAGGTAACGGGTTCGGATAGGAAACCGGATATGAATTTGCCCCTGATGGAACAGGGCTTCGATTCTCTCATGGCAGTAGAATTACGGAATCGTCTGAAAGACAGTTTGGAAATATCCGTGCCGGTAAGTCTTTTGTTCAATTATCCGACCATTCGGGATATCGTGAATTATCTGCAAACACTTCTTGGCAAAACGCTGAACGAAAGGTCCTCGGTTTCCGAATCTGCCGTAGAAACACATATTCCCGATACACTGGTTACAGACGATGTTTTGAAAGAAATAGAGGGATTGATCAATGGATAACAAAACCGAGCAGAAATACATAGAAACCTTGCAGAAGGCTTCTGTCAAAATCAAGGAATTGCTTCGGGAAGTCGAATCCTTGAAAAAGAAAGAGCCGATAGCGATTGTCGGAATGTCCTGCCGTTTTCCCGGAGGAGCGAATACTCCTGAAAAATTCTGGGAATTATTGGAAAAAGGCATTGATGCAGTTACTGAGGTTCCTTCGGACCGCTGGGATGCCAAAAAGTATTATGATCCCGATCCGGCTGCACCCGGCAAAATGTACACCGCTATGGGCGGATTCTTAGATACGCCCATTGATCGCTTCGATGCCTCTTTTTTTAATATCTCACCCAAAGAGGCAAGCCGATTAGACCCTCAGCAGCGTATTCTTTTGGAGATGACATGGGAAGCTTTGGAAAATTCCGGAATCGCTCCGACATCGCTCAAAGGGAGTAATACCGGTGTGTTTATCGGAATTTCGGGCAATGATTATATAGAATCGTATATGCTTCCGCTTCTTCATAACGATATCAATGCGTATTCTATCACCGGAACTGCCTTCAGTACGGCTGCCGGACGTATCTCCTATTTCTTGGGACTCGAAGGACCCTGTATGATCGTGGATACGGCTTGCTCCTCATCCTTAGTATGCCTTCATCTCGCGTGCCGGAGTTTGCAGTCGAAAGAATCCGATGCAGCAATTGCGGGCGGCGTGATGTTGGATATTTCGCCTGCAACGAATATCTGCTTTTCCAAACTTCAGGCAGTTTCTCCGGATGGCAGATGCAAGACTTTTGATGCTTCGGCAGACGGCTATTCCAGAGGAGAAGGCTGCGGCATTGTTGTTCTGAAACGTCTTTCGGACGCCGTGAAAGACCGCGACACGATTCTTGGCCTGATAAAAGGCAGTGCAGTCAATCAGGACGGAAAAAGCAACGGACTGACCGCTCCTAACGGTCTTGCCCAGCAGAAAGTCATTCTACGCGCTATTGAAGACGCGGGCATATCTCCCTCTGACGTTGACTACATAGAAGCGCACGGGACCGGAACATCTCTCGGTGATCCTATTGAAGTCGAGGCTATAGGCAACGTCCTGAGCAACGGACATTCAAAGGAAAATCCGATAATTATCGGTTCTGTAAAAACAAATATCGGTCATTTGGAGTCCGCGTCGGGAGTCGCGGCGCTGATAAAAGTGATTCTGTCTTTTCAGCATGAAGCCATTCCGCCGAATCTTCATTTTAAAACGCCCAGCCCGTATATCCCTTGGGATGAACTGCCTGTAAAAGTCCCGACGCAGCTTATTCCTTGGCCCCAGTCTGACAAAGCCCGTATTGCCGGTATCAATTCTTTCGGTTTCAGCGGCACCAATGTTCATGTTGTGGTTGGAGATTGGGTTCGGGGTCAGAGGTCAGAGGTCAGAGGTGAGGCATCCTCATACCTCTTATCTCTTTCCGCAAAAAATGAAAAAGCATTGGAAGAGCTTGTCGGCGCATACACAAAATATCTTGCTGAAACTTCCGACGATATAGCCGATATTTGTTATACTGCCGGTATCGGACGCGACCATTTCGAATATCGTATGGCTATGGTCGGCAAATCCAAAGAAGAGATAAAAGAGAGCCTTGTAAAATACAGAAGTCAGCACCCCGAACCCCGAACCCCGAACCCCGAACCCCGTATCGTTTTTTTATTTACCGGACAGGGTTCTCAATATGTCGGAATGGGGCGAAATCTTTATGATACTCAGCCGATATTCAAAGAGACATTGGATAAATGCGACGAGATATTGAAGCCTTATATGGGAGAGTCTTTGATTGACTTGCTCTATGCCGAAAATGCCGATGACTCGCTTCTGAGTCAGACCCGATATACGCAGCCCGCTTTGTTTTCCATAGAATACGCGCTTTATACCTTGTGGAAATCTTGGGGAATCAAGCCTTCGGTGATGATGGGCCACAGTGTGGGAGAATATGTCGCGGCTTGTGCGGCAGAGGTCTTTTCTTTGGAACACGGCTTGAAGCTGATTTCGGAGCGCGCAAGATTGATGCAGGCATTGCCCGCCGGCGGGGCTATGGCAGCCCTGATGAGCGATGAGACAACAGCCGCAGCCGCAATTTTGCCTTACGGAAATGCTTTGTCTATTGCCACAATCAACGGTCCTAAGAATGTGGTGATTTCCGGGAAAAGCGAGGCAGTGAAAGCAATATGTGCAAAATTGCAGGCAGAAGGCATCAAAAGCACTGCTTTGAATGTCTCCCATGCCTTTCATTCGGCTCTGATGGAGCCGATGCTGGCGGATTTCGAGCGGGTTTGCAGAGAAATAAGCTATTCTTCTCCTCAGACTGACATTGTTTCCAATGTTACGGGAAAACTTGCCGGAGATGAAATCACTTCGCCTGAGTATTGGGTAAAGCATGTACGGCAGGCAGTGCGTTTTGCAGACAGTATGACTACGCTTCATGAGCAGGGATACGAGATATTTTTGGAAGCGGGTCCCAAGCCGGTATTGCTGGGAATGGGCAGAAATTGTCTCCCGAAAGAATTCGGTATCTGGGTTCCGAGTCTTCGCCCGAACCGTCCGGATTGGCAGCAGATGCTTCAGAGTCTCGGAGAACTCTATATAAAAGGCGCAGATGTGGATTGGACAGGATTTTATCGGAATGACTCCTGCCGCCGGGTGTTGGTCCCGAATTATCCTTTTCAGCGGGAGCGATATTGGACAGACATTCAAACCGCTCGTGATTACAAGCACAAATTTTCCCGGATTCATCCCTTGATTGATCAAAAGATTTCATCTCCTTTGCTCAAAGAGACGCTGTTCGAATCCCGCTTCAGCACAGAAGTCCTGCCTTTTCTGAATGACCATCGGATTTTCGATGAAGTTGTAGTATCTGCCGCGTCTCATCTTTCGCTGCTTCTCGGTGCGGCAGGCTTGACATTCGGAACTGAAGGCTGCATTTTGGAAGATCTGATTTTTCTGCAAGTATTGGCGATTCCCGAAAAGGACTCCCGCACAATTCAATTGCTTATCACACCGGAAAATGATGAAACATCCGCTTTCAAACTTATCAGCTTTGACTCAGAATCGGTGAGTAAAAAAGAAGCATATACTGTCCATGTCACGGGAAGAATCAGAGAAATAGCTGATGAAGAAGGAATTCAGAATTCAGAATTCGGAATACAAGATATTTGGGAACGATGCCGAAAAGAAATGGTTGCCTCAGAAGTCTATGAAATGCAGGCGCGGCGAGGCATTCTGCTGGGTGCGAGCTATCATTGGATTGACGCGATATGGAAAGGCGACAATGAAGCCATCTGCCGGATGAAATCGCCGGAAATACTGAAAGGAGCAGAGGGATATCAGCTTCATCCGGGCTTGATTGACTCCTGTTTCGGGCTGTTGGTGACGGCAACGAATGCCGAAGAAGATGAAACATATATTCCTTTTCGTATTAAAGAATTCAGATTTTATCGCTGTCCCGAACATAGCGAAGCTGGGGCTTCGCTACGAGAGAGAGAACTCCGGGCATACGCACGCGTGCAGGAAATTTCTGAAGAAAATCATCTGAGCGGAGACATTCGACTCTGCGATCAAAAGGGGCAGATCATCGCCGAGATCATCGGTCTTGAAGGAAGAAAAGCAGGCAGAGAAGCCATTCTGCGAGGATTGAAAAAGAATTTCAACGACTGGCTCTATGAAGTCAGATGGGTTGAGGCAGGGAACAGGGAGCAGGTGACAGGTGACAGGGAACAGGGAGCAAGTGACAGGGGGCAAGGGAAATGGCTGATCTTTAGTGACAGATGCGGCATTGGCGAGAAACTTGCCGGGCTTCTGGAAGAACAAGGCGAACATTGTCTGCTCGTGTTTTCCGACACGATAAACCCGAAAGACACTCAAGCTTTTCGTCGCTTGTTTGCCGAAAATCCCGGTAATTTCCGAGGGGTCGTTCATCTTGCCGCTATTGAAGATATTCAATCGGCGACAGAAAATTCTCAGTCTTCAGTTGTTGATCTTCAATCTTCGCTTCATCTGCTTCAGTCAATGATTGCTGCGGGCTGGACTGAAGCTCCACGGCTGTGGTTCGTGACTCGGGGCGCTGTTGCAAAAACGGAGTTTTTGTACTCCGGAGGTGAAAATGCAAAAAAGGAATTTTTGCACTCCGGATCCGTCCGTCAGACACCTTTATGGGGACTGGGAAAGGTATTTTCTCTCGAACATCCTGAATTTCAATGCGTATGTACAGATTTGGATCCCTCCGAATCTCCGGAACAGAATGCTCGGGCATTGTTTGAGGAATTGCAGATTTCCGACTCGGAAAATCAGGTCATGCGGCGTCAGGGCGCCCGCTATGTTGCAAGGCTTGCCAAAGCCCTGCTGCAAGAGACAAATGACAATTTGCGCTTTGATGAAAATGCTGGGTATCTGATTACCGGCGGACTCGGCGGACTCGGACTCAGAATTGCTCAATGGATGGCAGAAAACGGCGCTCGTCATATTGTATTAGCCGGTAGAAGCGGAGCTTCGAAACCCGAGGCGCAGGAGGCTGTGAAGCGATTGGAAACATCCGGAATACAAGTGCTGGTAGTAAAAGCCGATGTTTCTCTCCGTGAAGATGTTGCCGGAATCCTTGACGAGATAAAGGCTGCAATGCCGCCGTTAAAGGGCATTATTCATGCCGCGGGTGTGTTAGATGACGGAATGCTGAGACAGCAGACTTATGAACGATTTCAAGGGGTAATCGCTCCGAAAGCCGATGGAGCATGGCATTTGCATACGCTGACGCTGGATATGCCTTTGGATTTCTTTGTCTGTTTTTCCTCAATGACTTCACTGTTCGGCGCGACAGCACAGGGAAATTACGCGGCTGCCAATGCCTTCATGGACGGGCTTGCCCATTACCGCCGGGCAATGGGGCTGCCGGGTTTGAGCATCAACTGGGGTCCTTGGGCGGAAGCAGGAATGGTAGCAACATTGACGAAGCGGGATCAGCAGCGCATAGCGGAACAGGGCTTGTCAAGCATTGTGCCGGAACAGGGATTGCAGATATTGGGAGAACTTCTGCAAAAAAGGAATTTTTGCACTCCTCCGGGACAGGAAATTGTGCAGATCGGGGTGATTTCGGTTAATTGGCCTAAATTCATAAAGCATTTTTTTAAGGGAATAAAACCTCCGTTTTTTGAAGCATTCATACCGCCTGAAACTCAGGAAGCTGCTCAGAAAGCCCAATTGCTCAGACAACTGGAAGCCGCAGAAATGAGGGAACGCCGTGATCTGCTGATCGCTCATATCCGCTCATTGGCAGCAAAGGTTCTGGATTTGAATGATCCCGAACGAATCGGACTGCGCCAGCGTTTATTTGACTTGGGAATAGATTCGCTCATGGCGGTGGATTTGAAAAACCGCCTTGAATCCGATCTCGGTCATACGCTTCGTTCAACGCTGGTATTTGACTATCCGATGGTAGAAGCGATTGCCGATCATCTGATAGAAGATGTGCTTTCGGCTCTGTTCTCGGATTCACCCGAGACATCGGAGAAAACAGAAGCAGATACGCTGGAATCCGAATTGGAAGATATTTCGGAAGCCGAGGCTGAAGCCATGCTGCTCAGAAAAATAGAGAAAATGGAGACGGTTTGAGCGATAGGGGGGATTTTTTTTGAAAATCAGGGGAATTTTTCCTCTTGCAGATGTTTTCCATTTATGAAATAAGTTGGTTCAAGAAATAAGTTGATTCAAGTCTCCTGACTTGAACCGTTCTGACATTGACCGAACTCGGTTCGGAACAGACAACAGAGTTGTTTTAAGGTCAGCAAGGTTCAAGTCGGAGACTTGAACCAACAAGTAAAGGACTTGAACCAACTAAATGAGACTTGAACCGACTTGAAAATAAGGAATTATATTATGGAAATTCGAGTTGTCGGTGTGATCGGCGCAGGCGTGATGGGAACGGGGGTGGCGCAAAATCTTGCCCAGACAGGACATGAGGTGATTCTGATTGATGTCTCGGAAGATATTCTGGAGCGCGCCAAATCCGAAATCATGCAGAACCTTCGTTTTCAGAGCTTATTTAAAAAAGACGTTAAAGCGGAAGATCCGAATGCAGTGCTGGAACGAATTGCCTTTACCACGGATTACCGTCTGCTTGACAAGGCGGATTTCGTGGTCGAAAATGTAATTGAAAAATGGGAAGTGAAAAAACAGGTTTACTTTCGGATAGACGGAATCTGCCCCGAACATTGCGTATTTGCCGCTAATACTTCCGCGATTTCCATTACCCGCATCGGATCCGCGACAAAGCGGCCCGCAAAAGTTATCGGAATGCACTTTATGAATCCGGTTCCCATGAAAAAAACCGTTGAGGTCATTCGCGGGTGGCATACTTCGGAACAGACCATAGCTATTGCGAAAAAGTTTCTGGAGCAGATGGGAAAAGACTGTATTCTTGTGAATGACTCGCCGGGATTTGTTTCTAACCGGGTGCTGATGCTGACGGTAAACGAAGCGGTTTTTCTGGTTCAGGATCAGGTGGCTTCGGCAGAGGATGTTGACCGCATTTTCAAATCCTGTTTCGGGCATCCCATGGGCCCGCTGGAAACTGCCGACCTGATCGGATTGGATACCATATTGTACTCTCTCGAAGTTTTGTACGAGAGCTTTAATGACAGCAAATACAGACCCTGTCCGCTGCTCAAGAAAATGGTGGATGCGGGACTGCACGGGCGCAAAAGCGGACAGGGATTTTATTATTATTGAGGTCAGAGGTCAGGGGTGAGAGGTAAATAGTATGACTACAAATGACAGTAAGGGAAAAATAAGAACATTTCTGGCTCGTTATATCCGAAACCATGAATTGCAGGACGATGAAGACATTTTTGCCTCACGCCTGGTCAACTCGCTCTTTGCAATGCAATTGGTTCTTTTTATAGAAAAAGAATTTCAGATCAAGGTAGAAAACCAGGACCTTGACCTGAAGAATTTTAACACATTGAATGCAATTTCCGGTTTTATAGCGCGAAAGGCAAATGCAGCCTGATCGAAGTATGGCAATTTTGCAAATTGTCTCTGTGATAAACGATTTGCAAAATCGTTTTACGGCTCGCCGGAGTATGACAGTTTTGCAAATTGTCTCTGTGATAAACGATTTGCAAAATCGTTTTACGGCTCGCCG
>DYRK01000012.1:16798-26455 GCA_020718785.1 Desulfatirhabdium butyrativorans
AGTATGACAGTTTTGCAAATTGTCTCTGTGATAAACGATTTGCAAAATCGTTTTATGGCTCGCCGGAGTATGACAATTTTGCAAATTGTCTCTGTAATAAACGATTTGCAAAATCATTTTACGGCTTGTCTCTATACTCGGTTGAAAACTATGCGAATCGCATCCGTCATTTTTTTATTTATGGGGCTGGTAGCAATGGGAAATACAGTCCATGCCTCGGTCAAAAATCCGCCTGCTGATTTTGCAGCGGTTGACGCGTTTATCAGAGAGCAGATGCGTGCAAACAATATTCCCGGACTGGCTTTGGCGATTACGCATAATCAGGAGATTCTGCATTTGCAAGGCTTCGGCACAGCGGGTAAAGACCGCAACGTGACGCCTCAGACGCCTTTTTTCATCGGATCGTTGAGCAAATCATTTACCGCGCTGGCAATTATGCAGTTATCCGAAAAAGGTAAAATCAACATTGACGCTTCGGTACAGAAATATCTCCCGTGGTTTGAAGTGGCTGACAAAAATGCGTCTGCTCAGATCACTGTTCGTCATCTGCTGAATCAGACTAGCGGTTTGGCAGGAGGCTTAAAAGAAGATTTGCCTCAGGATGCTGATATGGAATCGGGTATCAGGGCTTTGCGGAATTTGCAGCCGACAAATACTCCGGGAGCAAAATTTCAATACTTCAATTTGAATTTCAGTATCTTAGGGTTGATAGTCGAAAAAGTATCGGGGCAGTCTTATGAAGATTATGTTCGGGCAAATATCCTCGAACCGCTGAAAATGAAGCGGACTTTCTTTTCCAAAGAAGCGGCGCAGGAAGCCGGTTTATCAGAAGGCTACAGCATGATGATTGGCTTTGCGGTTCCCGGAGAACAGCAGTATTACAAGTATCTTTTACCGGCAGCTTTTCTTTTCTCTACTGCCGAAGATTTGGCGCATTATCTCATTGCTCAGGGCAACGGAGGCCGTTATGAAAATGCGGTCGTCCTTTCTGCAAAAGGAACAGAGGAGATGCACCGGCCCTGCAAAGATATCGGCAGCCCTTATGCCATGGGATGGTACGTCACGGAGCGCAAGGGACACCGCCTGATTCATCATCCGGGTGATCTGAGTTTTTTCCGTACAGAAGCGATCCTTGTCCCCGATGATGGCTACGGCATTGTCATACTGATTAACCAGAATAACAATCCGCCGCTGTACAGAGCAATGGCAGACGGTATTATATCTCTGCTGACCGGGGGCAAAAACGAGTCCGAAAAAACAGGGATGACTTATCGCCGTCAGTCTTTTCTCATCATTGCGTTTTTATTTGTAATTCAAGCTGTTCTTTACGGATGGTCCCTGATACGATTGCCGAGATGGAAGGAAAAGATAAGAGATAAATCGCCGGGGAATACAGTGTTGCGTATCCTGCCGCATTTCATACTGGCAGCGATATTGGCTTTTGCTATACCGGCTTTGCTTTCTCAGTGGTTAGACAAAGAAGCGGCATGGATGTTCATGTTTGAGTTTATGCCGGTTCTTGCGGGCTGGCTCACGGTCTCTATTTTCCTGACCCTTTTGAAAGCTTTTATTAAAATTCGGATTTTTGTCAGAAATCGTAACCAATTTGACGCGTAGGGTCATGCCGGCGGCGTGACCCATATAGGGAAAAAAGAGGCGTAAGGACACGCCGCCGGCATGTCCCTACATTAGGAAAAAAGCAATGAAATTTGAACTGACTGGGCACCAGACAGAAAGACAGGCGGCATTTCGGGCATTTACTGACAAAGAAATCACGCCTCATGCCGACCGATACGACCGGGAAGAAAGAACTCCCCCGGAAGTCATCAGAAAGATTGCCGAACAGGGCTATCTGGGTGCGATCATCCCGGAAGATAAGGGCGGAAAAGGCTGGGATATGATTACTTTCGGACTGCTCTGCGAAGAAATCGGACGGGGAAGCACTTCTCTTCTGAGCCTGTTCACGGTTCACGGAATGGTTTCGCAATCCATTCTGAAATGGGGCAGTTCCGCACAGAAAGAATGCTGGCTTCCGAAATTGGCAAGCGGCGAGGCTGTAGGCGCATTTGCTCTGACCGAACCCGGTATCGGCTCCGACGCCAAAAACGTGGAGACAACAGCGGTGCTTTCGGATCGCTCCTATATCTTGAATGGTCAGAAAAAATGGATTTCCTGCGGGCAGATTGCCGATTTGTTTATCATTATCGCACAATGCGAGGGAAAGCCCACGGCATTTTTAGTAGAAAGAAATAGTCCCGGCTTTTCTACAGAAGCAATTACCGGAATGCTGGGGTTCCGCTCTGCCATGCTCGCAACACTGCGTTTTGAAAACTGCCGAATTCCCGAAGAAAATCTTGTGGGAAGAATCGCTTTCGGTTTTTCTCACATTGCCGGAACTGCACTGGATCACGGCAGATATTGCGTGGCCTGGGGAAGTGTGGGGCTTGCTCAGGCATGTCTGGAAGCCTCTCTAAGGTATTCAAGTCAAAGAAAACAGTTCGGCGCATATCTGAAAGAGCATCAGCTAATTCAGCAGATGATCGCCGAGATGATTACCGAGACCAAAGCAGCAAGGCTGCTCTGCTACCATGCCGGATATTTGAAAGATATCGGAGACCCCGGGCTGATTATGGAAACTGCAATTGCCAAATATTTTGCATCGAAAGCCGCAGTAAAAGCCGCGCTGGATGCGGTGCAGATTCACGGTGCAAACGGCTGCGGCAGCGAATATCCGGTACAGCGATATCTGAGGGATGCAAAGATCATGGAAATCATCGAAGGCAGTACGCAGATGCAGCAGATTATCATCGCAAGGCACGGATATCAGACTATTAATTTTTAGCGGAGTGTGCCGGGATATTTTTTTCTTAAATCAGGGTATTTTTCCTCTTGCAGATTATCCTCATTTATGAAAGAAGTATTATATCTTTTTACCGATTGAAACAGAATTTTATGGTATTTGAAGGTAACTATTCATATACAGAGTTCCAGAAATTAAATTTCACTGCATTATCGGTCGAAGCACAAACGGCTTGCAAAGCCGTTTTACAGTAAAACGCCAAAACTTGAAATAGACGCAAATCGTTTTTTTGGATAAAGATACTTCTGCTGAAACAGACATAAAACGGCTTGCAAAGCCGTTCTACAGTAAAACGCCAAAACTTGAAATAGACGCAAATCGTTTTTTAGATAAAATCAGAATGTTATGATTTTTTATCCGGCAGTGTAATCAGACCGTTAATTTTTGTACTCCGGATGCGGGAAACAGGCTTTGAGAAAAGAGATAAGCACGGAAGAAGCAAAAACTTTATTCGGTCTTTTTCGGGCGCGGGTAAAATACAGTCCTGACAAAGAAGCATACCGCTATTTCGATGAGATCAGAAAAGCGCGGATATCTCTGACATGGAAAGAGACGGCAAAAGTTGTGGCTCGCTGGCAGGCAGCATTGGAAAAAGAAAATCTAAGTCCCGGCGACCGCGTGGGCATCATGATGCGAAACTGTTATGAGCGGGTGATGTTCGAACTGGCAGCATTCGGGCTGGGTTTAGTGACGGCGCCGTTTTATCTCCACGATAAACCGGAAAACTCGGCATATATTTTAAAAAGCACAGGGATTAAACTCCTGTTGATAGAAAATGAGACGCAGGAAAAACTTTTGCTGTCCGTCGGAGATATTTTGCCGGGCTTGCGTCTGGTCCGCTTAGATAAAATTGAGGCATGGCTGCCTGAGAAATACGATACCGACCTGTGCGAAAAGGCTTCTGAGCCGGATGGATTGGCTACAATTCTTCATACTTCAGGTACAACGGGGCTGCCTAAAGGCGCAATGTTCAGTCATAGAAATATTTTATCTAATGCGGAAGCCGTAGCGAAAACGATCTCTTTTTATGAAGAAGATGTACTCGTGCCTTTTACCGGCGGCTATGTTCTTTCCATGATAGTGGATATTGCAATCGCCTTTCCCAGGTCTTTGAATGATTTAGGCACGATATGCCCGACGCTGATCGTATCTGCGGCACGGCTGTATGAATATGTCTTCGGACAGATTAAAACTCAACTGCTCCGAAAACCGCGGTGGCTGCGGTGTATGTTTAAATACACGGTTGATATGGGATGGCGGCGATTTGAATATCAGCAGGGACGGGGGAAACGGCATCCTGAATTTCTGTTGTGGCCTCTGCTTGATATGCTGATCGCAAAGCCTGTGAGACAAAGATTCGGGGGCAGGGTGCGCTTCGGATTTTACGCCGGTGCGAGACTTTCTTCTGAAATTTCCCGAACATTTATCGGGCTGGGAATGCCGATTCTCAATTGCTACGGGCAAACCGAAGCGGGACCTGTCATCAGTGTGAACCGGCCTGATGATAATGTTCCGGCAAGTGTGGGCAAGCCTTTGGCGGGCGTCACGGTTCGCACAGAAAAGGGAGAATTGCTGGTAAAAGGACCCGGAGTCATGACAGGCTATTGGAATGACTCTGCTGCAACCCGACGAGCGATTGATCAAGAGGGCTGGCTGCATACCGGAGACAGATGCCGCATAGATGCCGATGGACGAATTTTCTTTATCGGGCGAATGTCGGAAGTTATCGTTACGCCAAACGGAGAAGAAGTTTCACCCACAGAGATAGAGTCAGAGATAAGGTCAGATATTCTCTTCGAGCAGGCAATGGTCATCGGTAAGGAAAGACCTTTTCTCGCTGCGCTGCTTGTTTTGAATCAGGAGTATTGGAAAAAGCTGGCGCAACACTTGAAACTGAATCCTGATGATCCTTCGGCATTGAGAGATAAATCAGCCGAAGATGCGGTTTTGGCAAGTATCACTAAGATACTCGGCAACTATCCGAATGCTGCTCGGATTCGCCGCGTCAGACTGCTGGCGGAACTATGGACAGCGGAGGCCGGATTAATGACTCCGAGTGCAAAGCTGAAACGGGCAAATCTTCTTATCAGATATGCGGAAGAAATTGAGCAAATGTACGCCGGCAATCTATAATTGTCCGGAGTGCCAAACTTACAGTTTGGCATAACAACCTGCTAAACTGTAAGTTTGGCACTCCGGAGCCGACAGGGGAGGAAGCTTGAGATGAAAGAAGAAAGAAAAATCAAATGTGTGGTCTGGGATTTGGACAATACCTTATGGAACGGCGTTTTGCCGGAAAACGACCGGGTTTCTCTGCGTGACGGCATTCTTGATATTATGAAAACGCTGGACAGCCGAGGTATTTTGCAGTCTGTTGCGAGTAAAAATGATTATGACCATGCAATGGCAAAAATTGAGGAATTCGGACTGCGTGACTATTTTCTCTATCCCCAGATCAATTGGAATCCCAAGTCTTCTTCTATTAAAGCAATTACAGAATCCATCAATATCGGCATTGACACGCTCGCATTTATTGACGATCAGCCTTATGAGCGGGAAGAGGTGAATTTCTCTTTTCCCGAAGTGCTTTGCATTGACGCAGCGGATATAGACAAACTTTTGCATAAGCCTGAAATGAATCCCAGATTTATTACTCAGGATTCGAAAATCCGCAGGCAACTGTATCTCAGCGATATAAAAAGAAATAAAATCGAAGAAGAATTTATCGGACCCAAAGAAGATTTTCTCGCGTCATTGGACATGGTGTTTACAATTTCACCTGCAAAAGAAGAAGATTTGAAGCGGGCTGAGGAACTGACGGTTCGGACGCATCAGTTGAATACGACAGGTTATACCTATTCTTATGAGGAATTGGACTATTTCCGCACTTCTCATGACCATATTCTGCTGATCGCAACATTGGATGACAAATACGGAACTTACGGCAAGATCGGATTGACGCTTATCGAATGCGATAAAAATCTGTGGAGCATAAAACTGCTTCTTATGTCTTGCCGGGTCATGTCAAGAGGTGTCGGCACGATAATGATCAATCACATCCGAAATGAGGCAAAGAAAAACGGTGTATGCCTGCGCTCGGAAATGATTTCCAACGAGCGAAACCGTATGATGTATATGACCTATAAATTTGCGGGCTTCAAAGAGACAGAAAAAAAAGGCGATCTCACTGTTTTTGAAAATGATCTCACAGATATTCCGGATTTTCCCGAATATGCAAAGGTGAGAAGTGAGAAGTGAGAAGTGAAGAGTGAGAAATGATTACTTCTCAGGGATAATGATGATGAAAGAAAATCTGAAACAAAACAGCGACTTATCTCCAACCAAACGTGCATTGCTAGCATTGAATAAGATGCAGGCAAAAGTTGACGCACTGGAGCAGGAAAAAAACGAGCCTATTGCGATCATCGGCATGGGATGCCGGTTTCCGGGGGGCGGCGATAATCCGGAGGCGTTCTGGCGGATACTGCGTGACGGTGTGGATACGATTGGCGAAATTCCGCCGAACCGATGGGATGTGGATGCCTATTATGACCCGAATCCCGCGGCTCCCGGTAAGATATACTGCCGTTACGGCGGATTCCTCAAGAATGTGGAAAATTTCGATCCCCAGTTTTTCGGTATCTCGCCTCGTGAGGCAATGAGTCTTGATCCGCAACAGCGTCTTTTGCTCGAAGTCTCTTATGAAGCATTGGAACATGCGAATCAGTCGCCGGATCGTTTATTTGAAAGCCGCACCGGGGTTTTTGTCGGGCTGATCAGCACAGATTATGCTGTGTCCATATTGCCGAATCCCGAACAGATTGACGCCTATTTCGGCACGGGCAACAGTTACAGCGTGAGCGCAGGGCGTTTGTCTTATATACTCGGTCTGACAGGTCCCTGTATGACGGTGGATACCTCCTGTTCTTCGTCGCTGATTGCGCTGCATCTTGCCTGTCACAGTCTGCGCCGCCGGGAATGCGATATGTCGCTGGTTTGCGGTGCAAATCTGATACTTGCGCCCATGCTTAGTATTACTTTTTCGAAAGCCGGAATGCTTGCGCCGGACGGGAGATGCAAAACATTCGACGCTTCGGCAAACGGCTATGTTCGAGGCGAAGGCTGCGGTGTAGTTGTACTTAAACGATTGTCGGATGCTGTAGCAAATCACGATAATATTCTTGCCGTAATTCGAGGAACCGCAGTCAATCAGGATGGACCCAGCGGCGGTCTGACTGTTCCTAACGGGCCCTCTCAGGAAAAAGTCATTCGTGAGGCTTTGCAAAACAGCCGCATTGAACCCGCGCAGGTAAGTTATATAGAAGCGCACGGAACCGGGACTTCTCTCGGCGATCCTATAGAAATCGGCGCACTGGCTGCCGTGTTCGGAAAAGATCGTACTAAAGACCAGCCGCTGATTGTGGGTTCGGTGAAAACTAATGTCGGACATTTGGAGTCCGCCGCAGGCATAGCAAGCCTCATCAAAGTCGTACTATCTCTGCAACATGAGGAGATTCCGCCGCATCTGCATTTTAAAAAGCCTAATCCGCATATCCCCTGGGATAGAATTGCGATAAAAGTGCCGACAGAGCGGATTCCGTGGACTCGCGGAGAAAAATCAAGAGTCGCAGGCATCAGCAGTTTCGGCTTCAGCGGAACCAATGCTCATGTTTTAGTTGAAGATTGGCGTAGGGGCACGCCGGCGGCGTGCCCCTACTCTCGCAGGCTGCATCTGCTTTGCTTATCGGCAAGAACAGAGAAAGCTCTCGGAGAATTGGCCGGGCGTTATGAACACTATATAGCAGAAAACCCGAAACCGGATATGGGTGATGTGTGCTTCAGCGCAAATACGGGACGTTCTCATTTCAATCATCGCCTTTGCATAATTGCGGAAACCGGAGAACAGGCAAGAGAACAACTATCAAGTTTCACTACCGGACATGAGACATCCGGCATATTCAAAGGACAGACTGCGGAGCCGCCCCGAATTGCCTTTCTGTTTACCGGACAGGGTTCGCAGTATGTCGGAATGGGACGAGAACTTTACGATACGCAGCCGGTATTTCGCAAAACGCTGGATCGCTGCGATGAGATATTGCGGGCTTATTTGGAAAAACCTCTGCTTGAAGTCATTTATTCTGATGCAAATGCGCCCGATAGTCTGCTTCTGAATGAAACTGCTTATACTCAACCGGCATTGTTCGCGCTGGAATACTCGCTGGCTGAATTGTGGAAATCTTGGGGAATAAAACCTCATGCGGTGATGGGGCATAGTGTGGGCGAATATGTGGCTGCGTGTGTTGCGGGCATGTTCAGCCTTGAAGACGGTCTGAAACTGATTGCGGAACGCGGGCGTCTGATGCAATCATTGCCTCGGGACGGTGAAATGTTCTCGGTTCAAGCCGATGAAAAACGAGTGATTTCAGCAATAGCCGGTTATGAAAAAGATGTTTCTATTGCAGCGAGCAACGGTCCTCGAAGTATAGTAATTTCCGGCAAAATCGATACTATCCGACATATCTCGGATACGCTGAAAAATGAAGGCGTCAAAGTCAAAAAATTGGAAGTGTCTCATGCCTTTCATTCTCCACTGATGGAGCCGATGCTGGCGGAATTTGCAAACACGCTGAATTCTGTGTCTTTTCATGCGCCGAGAATCGCCATTGTCTCCAATCTTACAGGAGATTTTGCCGCATCGGATATGACCTCGCCGGAATATTGGCTGAAGCATGTGCGGCGTCCGGTAAGATTTTTTAATTCTATGGAGAGCCTTTATCGGAAAGGATACGAGGTCTTTCTGGAAATCGGTCCTAAGCCTGTTTTGTTGGGAATGGGGCGGCTTTGTCTCCCGAAAGATGTCGGACTATGGCTTCCGGGTCTGCGTCCGAACCGCTCGGATTGGCAACAGTTACTTGAAAGCTTGGCGGAATTGTATGTCCGCAGAGCGGAAATTGACTGGTTCGGCTTTGACAAAGACTATTCGCGGCGACGGGTTCATCTTCCGACCTATCCGTTTCAGCGTAAGCGATATTGGATTGACTCGGCTTTTTCAGAGGGCAAGTCGCAAGTCGCAAGTCGCAAGTCGCAAGTCAAATCGGAAGTGCATCCTTTAATCGGCGGGCGTTTGAATTTGCCTTTTTCTCAGGAGATTCGATTTGAATCACAGATTCGTTCCGATTCGCCGCCGCATCTGAAGGATCACAAAATATTCGGAACGGTTGTTATGCCTGCTGCTTCGCATATTTCTCTGGTCTTGTCAGGCGTGAGACAAGCCTTGCATAGCAATGCCTGCGTCATAGAAGAACTGCTTTTTTCACGAGCGATCACGCTTTCCGAAGATGAGGTTCGGACGCTTCAATTGATTTTTACGCCTTGTGATAGTAACACATTTTCATTTCAAATCGTCAGTATTCGAGAGGGTGAAGCGCAAGACAAAGCGGATTCTTGGACGCTTCACAGCAACGGAAAAGTTCGGATATTATCCGAAGTCTTGCCTTTGCATGAGAGCAATGCAGAAAATGTGAAAGCGAGATGTGCCGAAGCCATATCCGGTTCGGAATTCTACGCCGATATTAAGGAATCCGGATATGTCTGGGGACCTTCGTTTCAATGGACAGAAAAAGTGTGGCGGAGTAAAGAAGAAGCTTTGTGCCGCATCGTACAGCCGTCTCAACTGCCCGACGAGATTAAAGACTATCAACTATATCCGGGCTTGCTTGACGCGTGTTTTCAATTGCTAGGTAGTTTCGGAAAAGCCAAAGCAGATGACTCGTCTGAACACGACTACAGCTATATGC
>DYRK01000999.1 GCA_020718785.1 Desulfatirhabdium butyrativorans
GTTGCCGAAATGAAAACTAACGAAAGCCTGATTCGCATGGGGCATTTCTCTCATGTGGAATGCGTGACGCTGAATGATGTCCGCAAACCGCAAACCCGGAAAGGCTGGGGACAAACCCGGACGCTGGCAAACGGGCTTTATCCATTCGGCTGGGCAAAACTGGAATTCTGCGATATAGAGTCAAATCCCAGACCGGAAAAGCCGTGGAAATTTTTTCAGAAAGCAGCAACAAAAATTCCCGTTCCGCCCAAGCCCGTAGTGGAAGAAAAGCCCCGGGTTTCAGCTCTGCTCAATGAATTGCGAGTCATTCATGCAAATGACAGTTTCTGCATGGATCGGATTATAGATCAGCTTGAATTGCTTGAAAATGAAGCAGAGCAAAAGGAATTGGCAGCGGCGGTTCAGAAGAAATTGGATGCCGCGGGAATATGGAAAAAGCATCCCCGGCAATTCGATATTGAAATTTGGCTGGGTGAGAGGTAAAGATCGGGTTTGATTTTTTTAACAATTTAAACAGGTTGAAAAATAATTTTAAAAATGGGCTAAAAACATGCCGTACAGCGATTTTACAATTCCCGAACTGAAGAAGAAATTCGGACTTTCCGTAAATGAGGAAACAAATCTCTTCGATAATATTGCCGAAGTGGAGATTCCTGTCACACTCGCGGATATTCTCCGCCGATATCTGCCCCTGTCTCTGAACCTGAATACGGAAAAAGCACGGTCGGAACTGATCATTGCTCCGGTGCTGACAGAGTTCAAACTTCTGTACCGTGACAAAGTCAGCCTGTTTTCAGGTATTGAGTTCAATGTTGACGATGCGGCCGGACTGAGAGGACGATGTGATTATATTCTTTCCCGAAATCCCGAACAGTTGGTCCTGACTGCTCCTGTGTGTGTTTTGGTGGAAGCCCAAAATGAAAATATCATTGCCGGTATTCCGCAATGTATAGCGGAAATGGTCGCTGCCATAAAGTTCAACAAATCCGAAGGGACGCCTCTGTTTCCGCTCTACGGCGCGGTTACTACAGGAATATTATGGCGGTTTCTGAAGATATACGAAGATATTGTCTATGTGGACAGTGCCGAATATACCATTTATACGCCGATGAAAATTTTCGCTATCCTTACACACATTGTACTCAATGACAGAACCTGATCGCCTGCTGCAACAATCCGGAGTGCAAAAATAGAGCGAAGCGATTTTTTGCACTGTAACTTTCGGAAATCCGGCCGGGTGCAAAAAACCGCTCCGTTTCACTCCGCTCTATTTTTGCACTCCGGAAATTTCAGATACTGAGAACATTCAGATTTGATTGAGGAATATGACAAAATCCACTCCAAATGAAGAAAATTTCCGAATATTGGCCCCTTTTGCTTTTACCGCATTCCGCCTGAACATCCGGGCTGAAGAACCGCTGCATCTGCCTTCATACAAAGGCTCTGCGCTTCGGGGGGCTTTCGGATATACGCTCCGCCGGGTGATCTGTATCTCGGGAAATGCGGATTGCCGGGAATGCCCGGTCACGGAAAAATGCGTTTATTCATATATCTTTGAAACCCGCCCGTCTCCGGATGACCCTTTTCTCCGGAACAAAGAC
>DYRK01001000.1 GCA_020718785.1 Desulfatirhabdium butyrativorans
TCCGGCTGTTTCCGCAGATAATGTTCAAGGCCGTTTTTCAAAATGAGAATTGCTGGTATAAAGACGATTCTGATATGAAGATGATTACGACAAAAACAATAAGGAAGGTCGCCATGGCTCAGGAAAATGATGTTGTGCTTATATATTTTGAGGATAAACCCCTCACATTCGCAAGAATAGAAGACATATCACCTGATATGAAACGGGACTGGTATCATGTGAAACTGCTGATTCTTCAGGTCCCGTTTCAGGTGGTCACATGGATATTGCGGACCTCCTATATAGACGGTGACGAGTTTACGATGGAGGGAAAAAGAATAAGGATGGAGAGTGTTGTCTGCCCCGACGAACCCAAAAAGGCGGAAGAAAAACCTCAGGAGAAAAAAGAAATACCGAAACCTTCCGGCGGCGCGAAGATCATCTCCCTTGCAGATCGGAAAAAACATTGATCTGTCTTTATAACTCACGTTACGCACCATGTCATTCCTGCGGATACTGGAATGACAGCGGGACGCCTGATTTACGCCCGGCTGCGTGGCATCAGTTTATAATTATCTGATATATAAATGAAAATCGGCTCGATAATACTGGAAAACATTACGATTGCAGCTCCTCTGGCAGGCATTTCCAACCTGCCCTTCCGCCTGCTTATGAAGGAAGCGGGATGCGCGCTGGTCTGCTCTGAAATGATAAGTGCCAACGGGCTGGTGTATCAATCCCGGAAAACCGTGCAGCTTATGGACAGTGTGCCGGAAGAAAAACCGCTGTCTGTCCAGATTTTCGGCACAGACCCTTCGATCATGGCAGATGCCGCGGCGATTGTGCAGGATTCCGGAGCCGATATTCTCGATATCAATTTCGGCTGTTCGGTCCGAAAAGTGGTCAAAACCGGCGCGGGAGTCGCGCTGATGCGGAATCCCGAACATTCGGAAAAAATTCTCACCGCGGTACGGAAAGCGGTACGCATTCCGCTGACTCTGAAAATCCGAACCGGCTGGGACGGGACTGGAAATCAGGCGGTTGCCATTGCCCGGATTGCGGAAGCCTGCGGCGCGGATGCAGTTACCGTTCACCCCAGAACCGCATCTCAGGGCTTCGGCGGAACCGCTGACCGCTCAATAATAGCGAGAGTCAGACAGGCTGTGTCCATACCGGTTATCGGAAACGGCGATATCATTGTGCCGGAAGATGCAATCCGGATGCTCGATGAAACCGGCTGCGATGCGGTTATGGTAGGCAGAGCCGCAGTCGGAAATCCCTGGATTTTTTCCGGAATACTGTCTTTACTCATGGGAGAATCCCTTATTCCTGTTGATCTGTCTCTGCGCTGCAAGGCAATGATACGCTATTTGGACGCGTCCATAGCCTGTTTCGGCGAAGAACACGCATGCCGCGTTTTGCGAAGCCGTCTCGGATGGTTTGCCAAAGGACTGCCTCACAGCAGTCATTTCCGTGAATCTCTCAAACATCTCTCATCGAGGGATGAAGCGATAGCTCTTATCACTTATTTCGCAAAGACGGAGGTTAAAGAACTTGAGTTTCCTCGTTCCCAAGCCCCGGCTTGGGAACGCACTTGCCGGGGAAGCCCCGGCTTCCC
>DYRK01001001.1 GCA_020718785.1 Desulfatirhabdium butyrativorans
GTACCGCATTCAGGCGGTACTGCAAACTTTTTCATATTTTCGATCTGCTGAGAGTCTTTCATGGCGGAAGTTTTTTGACAGAGCTATGAAAAGTAGTGTGTAAGCGCGTAATGGGATCACCCGGATTACGCTCCGCACGGAAAGGGAATCCTGATTTATGCAGAAAATAACCGATTTCAGTCTGAAAAATTTCAAAGCATTCAAAGAAACCGTATCGTTGCCGATACGTCCGATAACGGTGTTGACAGGTCTGAACAGTCACGGAAAAAGCTCGATCATAGATGCGCTTTTGCTGCTGAAACAGACCTTGCTGTCGGAAAAGCGTACTCCGCAACGCAGAGCATTGTTTTTGGGCGGTCCCTTTTTTCAAGTCAATCGCTTCGAAGAAATGCTTTACAATGAAAATGAAGAAGAGAGCGGATTTACTCTGGGTTTCCGAATTCCTCTTGATATTCATAATGACCGGATTGATATAGGGATGAATTTCCAGTTCTCTCTTCTTGAGTTAAGAGTTTTTTTCTCAGCTTATTCAAACACACAACAGAAAATGACTTCTGAATATGAAATCTATGAAAATCGAAATTACGACAGACCTATAGTAGAGATAGCTTATGGATCATCTATGTCCTTGACAAAATCTTACGAAAATTGTAATTTTATCAGATTCAGCTATTTTTTGCCTCTACTGAAAGCCAAAAGTATTCCTTCTATAGATTCTGTTGAATATAAAAGATTTTTTCAGCCGGCAATTGAGATATTAGAGCAAGAACTCATGTACAATATCAAGTATGTGGGACCTTTAAGAGCAGAACCTCAGCGGCGTTATGAAGAAAGAGAGATAGAAGACGATGTCGGTTACAAAGGAGAAAATACGGTTTTACTTCTTCGGAAACACTGGCACAAAAAAATTGCCTTTGTGAAACTCCCTGAAGATGAAAGCCAAGTGGTTTCTTGGGAATTGCTGAAAACAGAAGATATGGAATTGGGAATCGCAATCAACGAGGCTTTGCGCTGGATGGGAATGCAGAAATTGGAAGTAAAAGAGAATTCGGGAATCATCCGGGCTGATTTCGCTGCATTATCCCATGAAGACAAATGGGTTACGATTGCCGATGTGGGGTTCGGCGTGAGTCAGATATTGCCTGTTCTCACGACTGCATTGCTCTCCGATACGGACAGTCTCCTGATTTTCGAACAGCCGGAAATTCATCTTCATCCCCGCGCTCAGGCTCGGCTTGCAGAACTGATGATTTGTCTTGCCCGTACCGGGCGCAGAATGATTATCGAGACGCACAGCGATCATCTGATTAACCGGCTTCGCCGTATTTCGGCTGAAGATATGACGAATCAGCTTGCAGATCAGGTCGGCATTGTTTTTGTTCAACAAAACAAGGGCAGAGACGGAGCCTATATCGAATCATTGAAGTTGAACAAAGAAGGATTGATCGAGAACTGGCCCCCCGGTTTTCTCGCCGAAACTGCTGAAGATTCCAGAGCGATTATAAAAGCAGGGATATCCAAACGACGCGGTGAAAGGAATACTACTCTATGATTATCCTCGTCATAGCGGATTTGGAAATGCTGGTTCCGGATAAGA
>DYRK01000270.1 GCA_020718785.1 Desulfatirhabdium butyrativorans
GGGGCTTCCCCGGCAAGTGCGTTCCCAAGCCGGGGCTTGGGAACGAGAAAAAAATAGGCCTTTTTTGCCGGATTTTTTGCAAAAATTTTCCTCGTTCCCAAGCCCCGGCTTTTTCCTCGTTCCCAAGCCCCGGCTTGGGAACGCATCTGCGCCCGAAGCCCCGGCTTCGGGCCGTCTCCCGTCACGGGAAGCCAGGGCTTCCCCGGCAAGTGCGTTCCCAAGCCGGGGCTTGGGAACGAGAAAACCTATCTTATTAAAATAGGCCTTTTTTGCATGCCGCCGGCATGTCTCTACGGATGAATTATCGCTGATCTTATCCGGCTTATTCTTTCGCCGATTTCCGCGGCTCTTTCTTCCATTTCTTTGAGCCGCTGCGAAATTTCTTCCTTATCTGTCTGCTTTTCGCCGACCTGTCCGGCAATCTGCGACAGATCGCTGATATATGTCTGAAACTGATCTGCCAGAAGATCATGAAGAATACCCGACAAAGCGTCGGTCAGTTTGAAAAGATACTGAAATTTCAGGTTTTCCCTGTAATCTTTGAACTGAAAAGTCACAGACCGCTCTGTTTCATGCTTGAGACGGGACAGACCGATTTTCAGCGCGGCAAGCCCGCCCTCTCTTTCATTATGAACCGGTCTTTTCAAAAGTTTTTTTATCGTCCGGATCACGGAATAAAAACCGGAACGCAGTATAGCCTCGGTCTTTATCTTTGCACTGTAGCGCATTGCAGCACTCAGGGGCGGAAGAGTCAGTCCCGCGGTACGTTTTACCAGATCGGTATCGGGCATAAGGACTGTGTGCCGGTTTTCCCGATTCTGTTCAGGCAACATCCGGGAAATACCGAACTCTTTCATGGTTCTGTGATATTCTGCCAAAGCTTCTTCTGCCATCAGATGATACGGCTCTTTCACCGATTCGAGCTGATTTAAAATATCCTTTTCTTTTTCCCGGACAAAACGGATGATTTCAGGGAAGATGCTTTCAGCCATGAACATATCTGCCGCGTGTCTGAATTCCTGAAACAGCAGATACATTGCGGACCCGACATTCGATGCCCTGAGCGTCTGTTCGTAATTATGAAAACCCGGATCATAGTTTCGGATAAATTTGAAGACATTTCCCGGAATCTCGCCTGAGCGGGTATCGAAAAAGCGGTCAACATCAGCCCTGATTCCCTGTCTGATATGTTTTACCATGCCGTCAAGCGCAGTTTCGGTCATGGCTCTGATCTGCTTCATCCTTTTCTGGTGATGCGATATTTTTTTTACCAGATTCTCTGCTCCCAGGGCATCCGTAGAAAGGATATCTCTGTGAATCCCGATCCGATAAAACAGTCCCGATGAAATAATGCCGACGCGTTCCAGATGGTTTTTCAGAAGCAGGGAATTCCGCTCATCTGTCACCTTGCGGTTAAAATCGGATTCGAATCGCCGGGTTTCCCGATCCGAAACCGAGCAGAAATCTTTTTCGGATTCCCATTGCAAAAGCCTGCTGCGATCCTTGGGAGACAGAAATTCACGCCGGAATCCGAACAGATTGAACAGCGCGGATACGATATAGATTTCAGGCTCGGGTTTTATCAGGGAAAGGTCTTCTTTTATCCGCTCAACCACCGCGTTAAGATCGTCTTGGGATTCATGCTCGTTGAAATCAAAATTGACAATGAACACGATATTGTCTATGATTCCCATTTTTTTGATCACAGACAAAAATTTGAGGTCTGCCTGACGCAGACCGATTCTGCCGCTGATAACATAGACAATCAGATGGGTCAGAAGCAGATAATCCTGAATCATTGCAAGGTGAAGGGGATTGGGCGAGTCGCTGCCCTGACAATCCGCGATCTCCGTATTCCCGTCAATGTCGCCGGTCGCTATTTCCAGCCGGATATCCTTGAGATACACAGCAAGAGTATCATCCCCTGCAAAGGCTTTGTGTTCCGGGAAATGTTCCTGTTTATATTCGAGTAGCGCGGCATCGGAGGGAGAAAGAATATCTTTGACCCTGTCATATCCTTTTAAATAGGACATCAGCAACGTGCTGTTCATATTCCGCGTCTCCGCGCCGATCAGCAGGTCCGGATCCAATCCGTCTATTGCCTTGCGGAGTTTTATCCGATCCTGATCCTGACGAATATCGAAGCCTTCATTTTCCGAACCCATATATAGAGAAGGAAAGAGAATCAGAGCCTGCGCCATCTCCGCGTTCACCTCATCCCAAGATTTGAACCGGAGTTTTGCTTCAAGGGTATCGCCTCTGCACACCCGCGTGACCACAGATGTGACCACACCCGCGCCGCGTTTCAGATAATCCCCTCTGAACAGCGCGTTTACAAAGGTGCTTTTCCCGGATTTTATGGAACCGACCACCGCGACGCGGATGCTGTCTTCCGACAGTTGTCCGGGAATTTCACGGCATGTTTTTTCCCATCCCTCGAAAGAATCTTTCCCGGCTCCGGGGACAGTTTTCATGTCCGAGATCAGCGAGGATATATCCTTGCTTATTTCCAGCAGATCGTTTTTAAAAGAATGATATGTATCCAAAATCGTTGCACTTTTTGTAAGAAAATGAGAATCTGATCTTTTGTTTCCGGATCAGGGCTTATATTTTTTCAAGCCTCTGATTATTACAATCTGTCTCTGTTGTCAAACTTCTATTTTTATTTTTAAGCTTGTTTATAAAAGTCAGAGAAGTCTTGATTAAAATCGTCAGTTGTATTAAAGTGAAAAATATTTTCAATCAGCAATTCTAATTTTGAAAAACGGCGTTGAACATTATCAGCCGGAATCTTCCTTTATGTAAAGCGGGTTTGAAACCCGCTTTACGTCAAAATGAGAATTGCCGGATATTCTCAATACATAAGGAAAAAAATGATGAAAAATTATTGGCGGACAGCCGGATATATTCTTTTGACCGTATTGTTCGGAAACTCGGCAGGTTATGCCCAGAAAGCGGGCGTGCCTGTCCAGAAGATATCCAACAGTCTGAAAATGGAATTCATGTACATACCGCCCGGCACATTTATGATGGGAAGTCCCGCGAATGAGGTGCAGCGGGAAGACCCCGAAAAACAGCATAAGGTCACTCTGACCAAAGGATTCTATGTTCAGACCACCGAAACAACCTTGGGCCAGTGGCGGGCATTTGTTCAGGAAACAGGATTTAAAACAGATGCCGAAAAAATCGGTTATTCATGGACATGGACCGGCATTGAATGGAAGGAAACCAAAAACCGCTATTGGGACAAGCCGGGATTTCCGCAGACAGACGAGCATCCGGTAACCTGTGTGTCATGGAACGATGTTCACGAATTTATAAAATGGCTGAACCGCAAGGAAGGCAAGACTTACCGTCTGCCCACAGAGGCAGAATGGGAATATGCGTGCCGCGCAGGTACGGAAACGCCTTTTTCCATCGGGAAATGTCTGGGCGACAATGCGAACTATGACGGCAGATATCCCTACGCGGACTGTCCCAAAGGGAAATACAATAAAGGAACCGTTCCGGTTGCAAGCTTTGCTCCGAATCCCTGGGGACTTTACGATATACATGGCAATGTCTGGGAGTGGTGCGAAGATGTCTATGATGAAGAGGCATACAAAGACAATGTCACGGATCCGCTTAATATCGGAAAATATAAAGAAAAGGTATTTCGGAGCGGCAGTTGGGTGAGCTATGAGCGATATTGCCGTTCTGCCAACAGAAACTGGGAGGTCCCGGATACGGGCTATTTTGATCTCGGTTTCCGCATAGTCATGACACCGTAAAACGATTATAACCCAACTTGCCACCTATAAACCTTCAAGCAGCGAAAAACCGGAGTTTTTGCGAAAACTTCCGTTTTTTCACTTCTAATAATTTCAGATAGTTTGCTATAGGTGGCAAGTTGGGTTATTTATACTTCACCGATTTTGAATCAGCCTGAGAGGAAGTCAGCTATGAAAATTCAGACAACAATAAAAGCTTTTTCCGAAAAAATAGAAGCTCTTGGCATATCTTCTGAGACCCCGATCACAGTGATAGTAGAAACATTCCGTCACACAGGAGACCGCAATGAAGGAAAACCCCGTCTGCCCTTTTTACACAGCCGTGTGTGGGATGAGCCGGAGGGACCTGCGGATATTTCTGAAAACACGGATTATTACCTGTATGATTCAGAGGATATTCATGGCAGACAGATGGTTCATTGACACCGGGGCATGGTTTGCCTGTTTTTACAGACGGGATCAGCATCATTCGGATTCTGTAAGGATATGGCATCATATCGAGCGTAACAGGATAGGACTTATTACTACGAATCACGTACTGGACGAACTGGCAACACTGCTTGCAAGGCGTACAAGCTATGAGTTTTCAGGGAATAAGCTGAGGGAAATTTACGATTCGGATATTCGGATTTTTTATAAAATTTTGTTTGACCTTACGAAAATTCGGATATAAGTAAGGATATAATTATATATAGTAAGTATATCCTGAAACTCACCTTCGCAAAATCGGACTGACAGTTCATTTTGCACCCATGCCTCTCCCTTTTGTTACTGAGCGAAACGGTACGGTATTTTTTCGCCAATATCTAAAAACACAGGGCATATCGCCGACATATCCCCCTACCCATAAGGATTAGCATGAATCGAATCATCGAAGTCATATATGAAGACAATGTGTTCAAACCGCTTCATCCCGTAGAAGGATTAAGAAACAGGCAAAAAACATGGATCATTGTTTATCCTTCTGAAAAAAGAGGGCTGGATGAGTTGATCGGAACGCTGTCGCCTGAAGAAGCTGAGGAAATGCAACGCTGTACAGACAAGGAGTTTTCCAAAATTGAAGGCGAATGGTAAGACAGCGATTGATACCAATGCGATCATTGCTTACAGGGCAGGTGTTTTCGAAGTTTGCAAGCTGATAAAAGAAGCAGAACTTATCCTCGTGCCTGCGCCGGTTTTGGGGGAACTGCTTTACGGTGCGCTGAACAGTCAACGGATTCGGGAAAATCAGGAGGCGATTTATAAGTTTCTGAGATACGCTCTGTTTATTCCGAGTGATGAAAAAATTGCTGCCCGTTACGCCTCGGTACGGCATAAACTCAGGAAAATCGGTCGTCCGATTCCGGAAAATGATATATGGATTGCCGCCGCGTGTCTTGAATTTGATGTCCCTTTGCTTACAAGAGACGCTCACTTTGAAAATATCGAGGGACTGCGGGTAATTAACTGGATGAAAAGACAGGATGCAATCTGAGGGCGAGATAATTGAACGATGACGAGACGATTTTGAGAATAAGATCGCCGGAAATTTTTTCGCCGATATGTAAAAAAATAATCCATGCTCTTGTATAAGGGTACAGAGGGGCAGGAAATGTCCGCATATATCATAAAGTAAAATTTTTATAAAATTTTGCTTGATATTCCGAAAAAGCAGATATAGCAAGGACATATCTGTCGTAAGAATATCCTGAAACTCACCTTCGCAAAATCGGACTGGCAGTTAATTTTGCACTGTTCCCCCCTCTCTTTTGTTACTGAGCGACGGTGACTGCTGACAAATATACACCGCCGTCTGCGGATAATGCAAGAAATGATACGGCAGATTTTTTTCGCCGATATGTAAACATTTTGCCCTGTTTTTCCTTCTTTTTTTACTGAGCGACGGTGACTGCCGACAAACTGACTGCGGATCATATCCGAAATGATACGGTATGTCAGACCTCCGAAAGTGATGAATGCCCTGCCCGGTGCGGCGTGAAAAATGATCCGACGGGAATCAAAATTCGGAATGTTCGGGCAGAATGCGGAATATTCGGAGTTTGGGATACCGAAAAGAAGAGCGGGAATTTTTTTTCAGCCGATATGTAAAAAAATAATCCCTGCGCTTGTATAAAGGTAAGAGGGAGCGGGGATTCCGGTTTTTCCTGAAACTGAAACAGAATTCACAGAAAAGGATTAAATTAAGATATGGTAGAAAAAGAATTTATGAACCGTATTGCAAACGGACAGGAGGACATTCTCCGGCAATTTCTTGATCTGCTCGGTGCGCTGGAAATTGCTTATTGCATCATCGGGGGACTGGCAGTGAATGCTTATGTCGAACCTGTTGTGAGTCTGGATCTGGATATGGCCGTTGCCGCGGATTCCATAGACAGACTGAGCAGAGCGGCAAAGCAGATGATGTTTACCTTAAAAGAATTTCCTCACAGCCTGAATCTCAGCACCCCCCGCTCCGATCTGAGAATTCAGTTGCAAAGGGATCCGCGCTATCAGTCCTTTATCACAAATGCGTCAAACAAGAATGTAATGGGATACGAAATGAAGGTGGCTGCGCTGGAAGATGTGATACAGGGCAAAATATGGGCATATTCCGACGAACAAAGGCGCAAAAGCAAGCGGCATAAGGATTTGGCAGATATATTCCGCCTGATTGAATCCTATCCGCATCTGGAGGATTTATTGCCGGAATCGCTCAAAAAGATGTTGTAAGAAAGCTGATTCGCCTCTCCGAACAGGTCATGAGGTTTCTGGTGAGTGCGGAATGTCGGGGGCTTACGAGGCTGAAAAGAAGAGCGGAAAGAAACGGGCGTCACCGAATATTTTTATATCCTAACCACTTGATAAAATGAATAGTATTCGTTTGGATCAAAAAGAATTTCAGAATTTTTGTCATGAATAGGGGGAATGTCCGTATCATAAACTTAAATTTTTTATAAAATATTGCTTGACATTCCGAAAAATCGGATACAGCGAGGATATATCTGTTGTAAGAATATCCTGAAACTCACCTTCGCAAAATCGGACTGACAGTTCATTTTGCACTGTTTTTCCCTTCTTTTGTTACTGAGCGACGGCGACTGCTGACAAATATACACCGCCGTCTGCGGATCATGCCAGAATTGATACGGCAGATTTTTTTCGCCGATATGTAAACATGTTACCCTGCTTTTCCTTCTTTTTTTACTGAGCGACGGTGACTGCCGACAAACTGACTGCGGATCATATCTGAAAGTGATGAATGCCCTGCCCGGTGCGGCGTGAAAAATGATCCGACGGGAATCAAAATTCGGAATGTTCGGGCAGAATGCGGAATATTCGGAGTTTGGGATACCGAAAAGAAGAGCGGGAATTTTTTTTCAGCCGATATGTAAAAAAATGATCCCTGTGCTTGTATAAGGATACAAAAAGGGCAGCAAATCGCTGCTGAACGATCTTCAGCAGTCGCTGGAGGTTCCGGAAAATATTGCTGTGACGATCATACAGGTGATGATGATTAAAAATCGGGGGTAATCGCCCTGCAAGCCGCCCGGCTCGGACGGAGACAGTGAGTCTGAACCGAATTTTTGAAAAAAATGTGAAAAAAATGTCCCGGAAAATCGGTTTCGGACATTAATCATTTTAAATGAGGTACAAGTGCAGAATCTGGTCGGAAATTTTTTTCAGCCGATATGTAAAAAAATGATCCCTGCGCTTGTATAAGGATACAAAAAGGGCAGCAAATCGCTGCTGAACGATCTTCAGCAGTCGCTGGAGGTTCCGGAAAATATTGCTGTGACGATCATACAGGTGATGATGATTAAAAATCGGGGGTAATCGCCCTGCAAGCCGCCCGGCTCGGACGGAGACAGTGAGTCTGAACCGAATTTTTGAAAAAAATGTGAAAAAAATGTCCCGGAAAATCGGTTTCAGACATTAATGCTTATATGAGTTATACCAAATCTCTATTGAAATTATACATTAATTGACTCCAATATGTAGGAA
>DYRK01001002.1 GCA_020718785.1 Desulfatirhabdium butyrativorans
CGGAGCATGAAAATGTCGGGTTTCGTTCCTCAACCCGACCTGCATGACTGCTTTTCTCGTTCCCAAGCCCCGGCTTGGGAATGCCTCTGCTCTCGAAGCCTTGCTTCGGGTTGCTTTACGGGAAGCCGAGGCTTCCCTGTAAGTACGTCCCCGATCCCCGGAGCAGAAGGCTGCACAACGGTCTTTTTTAAGGAAAAAAGCCGGGTTATCTGCGGATAATCCGGCTTTTTTTGCTATTGAAATGCGGAGGAAATTTTATGCCGGGCCTTAATCCAAGGGGCTGCGGACTGCCAGCCCGCCTTTGTTCAGAACATGCGTATAAATCATCGTTGTGCTTACGTCTTTATGCCCCAGCAATTCCTGAACCGTCCGAATATCATATCCGCTTTCAAGCAGATGGGTTGCAAAACTGTGGCGGAATGTATGGCAGCTGACCATTTTGTCAATCCCGGCTTTCTGCGCCGCAGCTTTTACCGCCCGCTGCAGGCCGCTTTCATCCGCATGATGTCTTCTGATAATACCGGTCCGGGGGTCTTTCGACAATTTATAGGACGGAAAAACATACTGCCAATGCCATTCCTTATTCGCATTCGGATATTTTTTTTCAAGCGCAAAAGGGAGATACACTTCTCCGTAGCCTTCGGACAGGTCTTTGTCATGCAGGACTTTTGTATATTGCAGCTGATGCTGAAGCGGTTTTTTCAGGCTCTCCGGAAAAACCGTAACCCGGTCATTCCCTCCTTTTCCGTCACGCACAACAATCAGATTCTGTTCAAAATCAAGGTCTTTGACACGCAGGCGCAGGCATTCCATCAGCCGTATTCCCGTGCCGAACAGCAGTTTTGCCATAAGCTGATGTGTATCAGGAGGAATCGCTCCGATCAGCCGCATTGCCTCGTCTTTTGTCATGACCGTAGGCAGATGTTTCGAGGGTTTTGCCCGCACAGAATCAATCGGTATCTGCAATTCCTTATGCAGAACATGATTGTAAAGAAACAGCAGCGCGCTGAAAGCCTGATTCTGCGTGGATGCGGAGACATTGCGGACAGTAGCGAGATGGGTCAGAAATGCTTCGATTTCCGCGGCACCCATATCTTTCGGATGCCGCTTGTTATGAAACAGGATATATCTCTTAATCCAGTCAGCGTAAGCTGTTTCGGTACGGATGGAATAGTGCTTCAGTCTTATGGCATCACGCACCTGATCCATAAGTTTGGGAGGGCGATGTTTATCTGGCTCTGAAGTGTCTGTCATGATTCAGCCTAATCTTTTATTCAGGAAATATCTGTATAATTCTTTATTCAGGAAACATCCGTATAATTCTTTATTCAGGAAACATCCGTATAATTCTTTATTCAGGAAATGTCAATATATTTCTGACGCCGTCCTCTGAAAAAAATCCGTCCCGCAAAAAAAATGCAGAAAAATATTGACATGGCTGAAATCATGTATTACAAGAAAGAAGATATAAAGATGAAGGCAGATTTATTTTATCTTCCTTAATTTCCGAATCAGGATGTACGGAAAGATTTGCAATGCTGTCCGTGAAAACGGGATTCGGAAAGCCGATGATAAAAAAATCCACGGTGTCAGTGT
>DYRK01000271.1:0-2464 GCA_020718785.1 Desulfatirhabdium butyrativorans
AAATCGTTTTACGGATTTGGGCGAGGAGATAGAGTGACTGACAGATGGCAAACTTCAGACTGATTATAGAATATGACGGAACCGGGTATCAGGGATGGCAGCGCCAGAAAAATGCACCCACAATACAAGGGGAAATCGAAAATGCCTTAAAAATTATGACCGGAAAGGACATTACGCTTATAGGCTCCGGAAGGACAGATTCAGGGGTTCATGCTTTGGGTCAGAGCGCCAATTTTCATTGCGACACGCGTCTTGGTCCGCAGGCTTTTCATAATGGGCTGAATAGTCTGCTGAATAAAGATATCGTTATTAAATCATGTGATTATGCGGATGAAAAATTTCATGCCCGCTATGATGTGAAAAGCAAAACCTATCATTACAGAATACTGAACCGCCCAATACCCGCGGCTGTGGGCAGGCATTATGCGTGGTTTATCCGAAACAAATTGGATACGGACGCGATGCGCTCTGCCTCGATGCACCTGAAAGGAACCCATGATTTCAAAGCCTTCGAAGGAGCAGGAAGCCCGCGTTCCCACACAGTACGCTCTGTTTTCAGGACAGATATTGCGGAACAGGACGCGGGCTATGTGATATTTGAAATCGAAGCGGACGGGTTCCTGAAATTTATGGTACGCAATATTGTGGGAACACTTGCAGAAACAGGGCTTGGAAAGATAACACCCGAAGAGTTCGGGAAGATACTGCTTTCAAAAGATCGGAAACTCGCGGCCGCGACCGCGCCGCCTCATGGCTTATTTTTACTGCATGTCGCCTATTGATTTTTCTCGTTCCCAAGCCGGGGCTTGGAAACGAGAAAAAAAGTAGGGTGGGCAGCAAGCTGCCCACCCTACAGCTTAAAAAAATAAGCTGTCATGAAAATACCGGTTGCACAAAATGCCTGATTATTGATATAGGGAATATAGAATTTTTTTTAATTATCCTCAAAAATGACAAAAAGATAAGGAAACCTGATGAAAAGAATGTGTTATGTCTGTATTACGGCAATGGTGATTGCGGGCTTTCTTCTAAGTCCTGCTGCCGCGGAACATTATGTCAACGGCGTGGAAGGCATCAAAGCCTCCACCCTGCCGCCTCCGGGACTTTATTACCGGATGTATAATGTGTTTTATCAGGCAGATGCCCTCAATAATCCGAACGGAGACGAACTGAAAGCGGATTTTGATCTCAAGGTTTTTGCCAATGTCCACAGGTTGATCTGGATTTCGGATTATAAATTTCTGGGCGCGGATTACGGCGCGGATATTATTGTTCCGCTGGTCAACACAGATATGGAAATCGGCGCGCTGGGCGTTGACGACAGCCAGTTCGGACTCGGCGACATCTGCATTGAGCCGCTTATCCTGTCTTGGCACGGTTCTATGTATGACGCGGCTTTCGGAATGGCTCTTTATGTTCCGAGCGGAGATTATGATGAAAAAGAACCGGCTTCTCCGGGAAAAGATATGTGGACAGGCATGTTTACTTTGGGTGGAACCGCATACTTTGATACGGAAAAAACATGGTCTGCGTCTATCCTTTCGCGCTACGAAACCCACAGCGACAAAGGTGACACGGATATAAACCCCGGAGATGATTTCCATTTCGAATGGGGGATAGCCAAAACTCTGGGTCAGATATGGGATGTGGGCATGACCGGTTACTGTCAGTGGCAGGTGACAGAAGACGGCGGCAAAGGGGCATCAGAAGACAAAGACAGCATCTATGCTTTCGGTCCGGAAGTGAATGTGTTCATTCCGCCTGCAAAGCTCTTTGTTTCGCTCAGAAGTCTTTGGGAATACGGCGCGGAAGATCGGCCCGAGGGCAATATCACCGCACTGACATTGACGAAGATATTTTAAAAAGACTATGGAAAAATCGTTTTACAGTAAAACGATTTTGCAAGTCGTTTTGTGTCCGCGGGCAAAGGAGAAACGATTTGAAAAATCGTTTTACAGTAAAACGACTTTGCAAGTCGTTTTGTGTCCGCGGGCAAAGGAGAAACGATTTGAAAAATCGTTTTACAGTAAAACGACTTTCCAAGTCGTTTTGTGTCTTTTTCAGCAGAGCGATTTGAAAAATTATCCGGTAAAATGACACCAACAAGGAGGATAAAATGGCTGCTAAAATTCTTATAAAAAGAAGGGTTCCGGAAGGCAAAGACACGGAACTGGGTTTGCTGCTCATGCAGCTGCGGTCTCTTACAATGAAGCAGACCGGCTATATAAGCGGCGAAACCCTGAGACGTTATGACAAGCCGGGCGAAACGCTTGTAATCAGCATGTGGCAGTCTGTTGACAACTGGCGGGAATGGGTACTCAGCAAAGAACGAAGCGAAATTCAGGATAAAATAGATTATCTCATCGGCGCAAAAACCGAATATGAGATTTATGAGTATTGATGAGGACCGGGACTGGCGGCTGGGAACTGGGAACCGGCAGCCGGTCCTCCGGCCCCCGAAAGG
>DYRK01000271.1:2564-7747 GCA_020718785.1 Desulfatirhabdium butyrativorans
TCAAAATACTATCACTGCCCTATTGATTTCCTTTTGATTTATGGATAAAAGCTGAAACTGTCATCAGAGACAAAGGCGGACTGAAAACTATAAACTGAAAAAAAGGAGAAACTGTAAATGAACAGAAGAAGGAACAACTTTACGGAGTTCCGAAGCAGTACGATTTTTCGGATCATCGCCGTACTTTTGCTGGCATCAACGCCGGTCATGGCGCAGGATGTGCTGACAGCAGAACAAAGCAGCGGGTCTTATATTGCAGGGGCAGACCTGACTATCACGGCGAATATTACTTATTCCGACACCCTGTCGGCATTGGGATTCGAGGTTAAGCTTCCGGAGGGCTGGACATACGTGCCGAATTCAGCAGCCGGAGACGGCAAACCCGCCGATGGACGCTTTGTCCCCGCTACCGGGATAATAGAATTTTTCTGGATTAGTATCCCCGCAGACAAAGTAAATTTTACCTATAAAGTTCATGTTCCCGAATCAAGCATGTTACGGCAGGAGATTACAGCACGTGTCCTCTATTGCCGCGCAACATGCGAAGAAATGATTCCAGACCCGCTTTATATAGAGGTTTCCGAGGATTCTTATACTCTGACCGCATCCCATGAGTCCGGCTTTTATGTACCCGGTTCTCCCCTGACCGTGAGCAATCAGATCACCTATACCGGCGGAGTTTCCGCGCTGGGCATACAGGTCAATCTTCCGGATGGATGGACATACCTTTCGCATAGCGGAGACGGTTCCCCGGATAAAAGAGTTCTGGATAACGGAGACGTGGAATTTTTCTGGACAACCGTACCCTCCAGCCCGGTACGTTTTACCTATACGGTAAATGTTCCTTCGACAGAAACCCAGTCCCGTCAAATCAAATCTCTTGTGCTGTACCGAAGAACCGCGGATGAAATCCAGAAAGATGTTCTTCCGAATCCGCTCTCTGTGAGCAAAGCAGTTTCAAACGGATACCTCAAAGGCAGTGTGACGCCCAAAGTGCCGACCCTTATTACTACCGGCGCTGGCATTCAACTGACCACGCTTTCGGACGGAACATTCACAGTTCCTCACGAAGCCGGCACCTTTACCCTGACCGCAGAAGCCGAAGGCTATGAGCTTTACAGCAGTATCATTGATATCAGAGAGGGTCAGACCAGCGAGATCAGCATCATCCTTATTCCCTCTGCTCCGGATACCGAACCTGCGGCAGTTATCAAGTCTCCGGCCGGAGATCAGACCATTAATCAGGGACAGTCGCTGCTTTTTACCGGCGAAGCCCAAAGCGGAAACGCGCCTTTTTCATATTCGTGGAACTTTTCCGGAGGAGCGACCAACACCGGAACCAAAGATGCCGGAACGGTTTCGTTTTTCCGAAGCGGTATTTATCCGGTAACATTTACCGTCATTGACAATGACGGAGACAGAAGCACGGCAGCACTTACCGTTATTGTCAACAAGGTTGATACGAACCTCAAACCGGCTGCCGCAATAGCCTCTCCTGCTTCCGATATGACCGTCACTGTGGGCGAATCCCTTGATTTTCAGGGAACAGTCACAAGCGGGAACCCGCCTTTCCGATATTTCTGGGATTTTAAAGGAGGCGCGCAGAACTTCAATATCGAGGACCCGGGAAATGTGACTTTCCATACCCTCGGAACTTATCCGGTGCTTTTCAGTGTTTCCGATAATGAAGGCGATATGAGCAGCGCGTCTGTTACGGTAACGGTAAAGTCCGTGGTTCAGAACCTTAAACCGCTTGCAGATATTGCGTCTCCGTCTTCGGATATGGTTATTTACGAAGGCGGATCCCTTGATTTTCAGGGAACAGTGAGCGACGGGAATGCGCCTTTTACCTATCTGTGGAATTTCGGCGGCGCGGCTGCGGATATGAACGTGGAAGACCCCGGAAGCGTTGTTTTTTACAGCGAAGGGGTTTATATGATCACGTTTACCGTTGCCGAAGCAGATACTCCCGATGATAAATCCTCCAAATCGGTAGTTGTAACTGTAAAGAAAGCCGAAAACGATACCAAACCCGTGGTCTCCGTGACCTCTCCGCCCTCGGATATGACTATCAACGAAGGCGAATCCGTTGATTTCAAAGGGCTTGTCACAGACGGTAATGCACCCTTTGCCTATTCATGGGATTTCAGCGGCGCGGCTGCAAATTCCAATGAAGAAAATCCCGGAAGCGTGACTTTCCAGACCGCGGGAACTTATGCGGTCACTTTTGCTGTAACGGATGCAGACGGGGATGTAGCCGCAGCATCTGTCACCGTGACCGTGAAAAAGTCCGATTCCGACACAAACCCTGCCGCGTTTATCATTTCTCCGCCTTCGGATATGACGATCAACGAAGGAGAAGCGGTGAATTTTCAGGGCGATGTGACAGAGGGCAACGCGCCTTTTACCTATATGTGGGATTTCAGCGGCGCATCCGCGGCTTCCAACTTGGAAGACCCCGGAACCTTGACTTTCCATAATGAGGGAGTTTATCCGGTCACATTTACAGTTATTGACAATGACGGGGACAGCCATACCGCGTCCGTTACCGTCACGGTCAAAAAAGTCTATGATGATCTCTGGCCCGATGCCTATATTTCATCTCCCGCGGCAGATATGAGCATTAACGAGGGAGAATCCGTCAATTTTCAGGGCGTGGTCATGAGCGGAAATGCGCCCTTCTTTTATTACTGGAATTTCGGCGGCGGCGCGGTGAACAGCAACGATGAAGACCCGGGACAGATTACTTTCCAGCAAGCCGGCGTCTATACGGTCACCTTCATGGTCAGCGATTTGGACGGCGATTCGGACAGCAATTCCGTGACAATCACGGTAAACAAAGTGATTCCGGACCTTCAGCCCAAAGCCGCGATAGTCTCTCCGCCCTCAATTATGACGGTCAATGAAGGCGAATCCGTTAATTTTCAGGGAGATGTCACGGACGGGAACGCGCCCTTTGCCTATCGCTGGGATTTTGACAATGCCGCGGCCGACGCATCTGTCGAAGACCCCGGTGATGTGACTTTCGAGAGCAAAGGCACTTATACCGTTGTCTTCAAAGTCACGGACAAGGACGGAGATACGGCTCAGGCTTCTGTAATCATAACGGTCAAGTCGCCTGCTACTGATATGAAACCCATTGCCTCGATTGTCGCGCCGGTTTCGGATGTGACGATCACGGAAGGGGAATCCGTGAATTTCTACGGCAGTGTGATTTATGGAAATGCGCCCTTTGTCTATTCGTGGAATTTCAGCGGCGGTACTTCGGATTCCGATGTCGAGGATCCGGGTCAGGTTTATTTTTACTCGGAAGGGGAATATCCGGTCACATTTACCGTAACGGACAAAGACGGAGACAAAGACAGCATCTCTCTGCGCGTCACGGTAAAACCCAGAGCGATCAGCGGATATATGATTACCTCCGATCTGTGGATAGGAGCTGTCATCAATACGCTTGAAAAGGGCCGTATCGAAGCTGTATGGAAAAAGGGCGGCGAGGACTGGACCGACGGAGGTCATCAGGTGATCTGGGGATATTTCTATGCCAGTCCTACGGATGTCAACTGGGGAAGCGCGCAGAATCCGGACCTGTTTGTGAAAATCTGGTTCGACGCGAGCGGCCGCGTGGATGTCAATTACTTCCATGTCTCTGTCCCGAACATCGAAGTGTATTCGGATTATCCTTACAACGGCACGCCGGATTGGCACGGAACTACCACGCTGGACACTCGTTACATCCGTCAGTATTATAATGATTACAACAATCCTGACGGCAAAGTGAACGGCATGGAAGAGAATACCGAAGACGGCGTTGCGATTCAGGGTGAGCAATATCTCGCCAACGGTAATCCTGCCGGTTATGTCATCAGCGATCTTGATATGAGAATCGGCGCGATTCTCCGCACGGTTGAAAAAGGTCATATTGATGCGCTCTGGCGTCAGGGCGGAATCAGCACCACTGCCGGCGGACATCAGGTGGCATGGGGTCTTTTCTATGCAGACCCGAATGTGGTCAACTGGGGAAGCGAGCAGAACCCGGATCTGTTCGTGAAAATCTGGTTCGACGCGAGCGGACGCGTGGATGTCAACTACTTCCATGTCTCTGTTCCCGAGATTGAGGTTTACTCCGATTTTCCCGCGAGTAATTCCTACGATCAGAAAGGAACGACGATCATGGCAGACAGATACATCCGGCATGAGTATTATCGGGAAGTGAGATAAGTGAGAAATGAGAAGTGAGGAGTGAGAAATTAATATTCACTTCTCACTTTTCGAGGGCAGTTCCGTTTATCCGCGGGCTGCCCTTTTTTTATTTCATGGCAGAGGAAAGAAAGGAGTCATTCATCATGGAAGAATTACTTGAACTCAGAACCTGCCTCGAACAGGGACGTTACACCGAGGCTATGACCCTGCTGGGGGAAATGGAAGAGATGAGCAAAGAGGATAAGATCAATAAAATTTGCAGGTTCGTGATTGTTCTCCTGCTCCATCTGATTAAAAAAGACGCTCAGAAAAAGACAACGCGCTTTTGGGAAGTTTCCATCCGGAACGCTGTCCGGGAAATCAGTCAAATCAATAAACGCAGAAAATCCGGAGGATATTATCTGAGCGAAGAAGAATTGAGAGAGATCATCGAGGAAGTGTATGAGGCGGCTCTGGATAACGCCGCGCTCGAAGCCTTTGAAGGCTGCTATTCCGGCTCGGAACTTGCCGAAATGGTGGATAAGGAAAAGATCGGGAAAGAGGCATTGCAACTGATATTGGAAGGGCAGAGAAAAAAGAACTGAAGATATACCGTTTAATTCAAAATATCTCGTGCAGTTTTTTCAACTGTGGATGCAAAAGGGCTTTGTCTTACCTGTATGCCTATAGAAGCGACAAATCCGCCTTAGCTTGGGCAAAAGCTTTTGCAGCATTAGAAACTTCAGGATGCAATGTTTGGCGTTTCTGAAGAATTTCAGATTTAATTTGAGCAAGTTGTTCCGGGCCGGAAAGCAACGCTAGCTCAATGCGTATTTTGCTCGGATCATATTTTTGATTTAAGCGTGCCAAATCAGCCTGATCAATATCTTGTTTCGGATTAAAATTGAACTGTCTTTCTTTCTTGCGTCGCCATATTATCAAGTTATTAGAAGGTGTTTGAAAATTAGTACAACTAAATAAATTTTTGTTTACAGTAAAGA
>DYRK01000272.1 GCA_020718785.1 Desulfatirhabdium butyrativorans
ACAGGCATTCCTGCCTGTTTATTATAAAGGTCAGACAGAAATGTCTGACCCGCCGGATGTTATAATTCATTATGGTTGGTCGCTTAGTCTGCTGCTGCTCCGTAAAGGTGGAACAGGCATTCCTGCCTGTTTATTATAAAGGTCAGACAGAAATGTCTGACCCACCGGATGTTATAATTCATTATGGTTTCAGTGGAACAGGCATTCCTGCCTGTTTATTATAAAGGTCAGACAGAAATGTCTGACCCGCCGGATGTTATAATTCATTATGGTTTCAGTGGAACAGGCATTCCTGCCTGTTTATTATAAAGGTCAGACAGAAATGTCTGACCCGCCGGATGTTATAATTCATTATGGTTGGTCGCTTAGTCTGCTGCTGCTCCGTAAAGGTGGAACAGGCATTCCTGCCTGTTTATTATAAAGGTCAGACAGAAATGTCTGACCCACCGGATGTTATAATTCATTATGGTTGGTCGCTTAGTCTGCTGCTGCTCCGTAAAGAAGGAATGACTTACACTCCGAACTGCAGGAATATTCGGACTTCCGAAGGAATCCCTCTGATATTTCAGAGAGACATCAGGATAACTTTCGGATAATTCAAAGATAAACGGTCTGCAAAATCGTTCCGCAGTAAAACGGTTTTGCAAACCGTTTCTCCGCAAAAACGATTTGCTTCTATTTTAAGCAGGGGCGTTTTACAAAAGCGCAAATTATTCTAAACCAAAGACAGCAGGATCGGCACAAGCAGTTTTTCATCAATATAAGGATCACTCTCCGGGCTTATCAGCGGGCAGTCAATGACTTTGATTCCCGTCTGCTGCATGAGCTTATCATCCGGCTCCCCCGCGTATTCGAAATTTTTTCTGTCAAGAATAACAAAATCAAGCACATCTTTTTCACGGATATGTTCCGGATCATCCTGTCTGAGATATGAAATCAGTGTCTGAATCTGATCTGTCAGTTCAAGTCCGTACTGCTCGGGATCGCAGCCCGTATTCGGGATAAATACTTTCGGACAGGGATTCCGGCTGATCGCCCTTCCCACGCCTTTCGGCAATAAGTTGGCGATAAGACTGGAATAGAAACTGCCAATAGGATAACAGATGAGTTCGGCTCCCTGAATCAGATCGCTCATCTTCTTTCGGATAGCAACCTCTGCGGGTTCGGGACAGTCGCGTCTGCTGCTGAGATAAACTTTTTTTATTTTCGAAGCAATAGGCGAAACTTCTTTGCCTGTGAGATTGTGCTGACCCACAATGACTTCTCCCTTTTCCGTTTCCGCTATCAGATGAAAATCTTTGTTCAGCACGGGCCGTACTATGCCCCGGACCTGTACTAATTTGGAGAAGATAAAAATCACCGGATCCAGATGCCGGCGGTTTTCCAGATAGCCGCCGGTCAGAATCAGGTTTCCTATGCTCGCTTTGTGCAGATCGAAATTAAGCGGCATATTCTGCATAAACAGATAGAGATGATGACGGATAATTTTCCGCATAGGATCGGGAATATTTGCCACCAGCGGATGTTTTGCGGCAATCATGCTTTCCAGTTCCCGGATAAATTCATCCTGATCGCCCTCATTCGGAAAACGATGGGCAAAGAGCCTGAAAATTTCGGGATTCCCGTGCAGACTGCGGTCTGCCAGCGCAAGAAGCCGATTGCGGATATCTCCGACCGCGGGCATGGCAAAGGCATCTCTGAGTTTTGCCGAACTGCCGCCCGAATCAAAGGGAGTGATGATATGAATCGAATTATAGGTGTAGCCGGTCAGCTTGATGCTGGTTTTTCTCAGCGCAGTTCCGCCGCTGAAAAACAGAATTTTCGGTCCCAGATCGGGGCTGCGCCTGTACCGCTCGACCTTCACCGGATCGGGAAGCTGAAAGGTTCGGGTGACTTGGACAAAAGTAGTCATATCAAAAATATCCCGTAGGAGCAGACTGGCGGTCTGCCCCTAGACATCTAGACATCAAGAAAGGAGATACAGGCATCGGCTGCTGCTTCGAAATCAGTCCTGCCGGTTATTTCCATGACTTTGCACAAAGAAAGATAATCAGCATAGTTTTTTATTGTCGGCTCCGGCATAGCGCATTCCTCATCCGGCAGGAAAAACAGTCCCACAGATTTCATAAACGCGGGCAGCAGGTCCTGCCTCTCCGAAGGGTGAATTTCACGGACAATGATTTCCCCTTCTCCTCTTTGCCAGTTCAGAATAACCAGTCCCTGCATTTGTGTACTCAATACAAAGCGTTGCTGCCCGAAGCAGGAGTCAATCGGCACGTCGTATTTATGTTCCAACTGCCACAATTCATCCCCGGAAAGCCCGGAAAAGCGGGCTTTGTCTTCAGGCGGCACAATGCCTGCAAGGTTGGGATTGTTCAGTGCGGTTCCCGGATTGATTCTCGGCAGTTTTGCCACACCGTGCATCAGAAGCCCGGCTCCGTTTTTTTCAATCATCAGCCTGTCATTGCTGACAAAAACAGCCCCCCGGTTCATCAGATGCAGGGCAAGCGTGGATTTTCCCGCTCCGGAAAAGCCTGCCAGCGCAAGTCCTTTGCCCTTGAATATCACGCCTGCCGCATGACCGAGAAGGCACCCCCGGCACAGTTTCCATTCGATATAGCGGTTATTGACAAAATTCACCACCTGATTGAGATTGCCGAGACAGGGTCCGACTGCGATATGAATGTCTCTGCCGAAAACAAATACCATTCCGGTCAGCCGCTTGCGTACAATGCGGTACTGAGGGAAATCCGCATATTCCTCCTTGATTTTGCTTTTGCCCGGATCAGGTTCTTTTATCCGGAAATCAAATTCGTCAAAACATTCAAGCTTTCCAGCCGATGTCTCATGTACGCTGATCCGTATATCGGCTTTTCCGGCAACATCCTCAAAAGACTTGAAATATTCTTTCAAGCCCTGAGCGATTGCTCTTTCATTGACAGCAACTTCTATCCGGCAGTCGCCGAAACGCAGGTTGAGCCTGTGTTCAGCCGGACAGGTTTCCCTGAGCTGCTTTACAATATGATTTTCTCTGACAGGATAAGGATAATTCATGAGTTCAGCCTCTTTAAGACATATTCGGCGTAAAGCCGGGCAGCATCCATGCCGCTCGCTGTCTGAATTCCGCGAAATCCCCCGAATGCAGAGACTTCGAATACCATCGGTCCCTCATCTGTTTCTGCAACGTCCACACAGGTGAAATCCAGACCGAAAAGATTCTGGGCTTTGCGTGCAAGTTCCACGGTCTGTTCGGAAGGGGTATAAGGCTCATATTTTCCGCCGTTTCTGGTAGTCGTACTCCAGGAGAGCTTGTCGTTGCAACGTGCGTAGGTGGTCAGATATTCTCCGCCCAGAAAAACAATACCCAGGTCTTTGCCGCGGTGATCAATCCTTTTCTGGATATACAGAATAGAATTGCTCTGTTTGAAATTCCCGATCTCCTGCCGGGCTGCCGGACCGGATTTGATGACAATCATTCCTCTGCCTTTGGAAGTGTAAAGGGGCTTGAAAACCGCCTGTCCGTAAGCTTCCACTGTTTTTACGGCAGCGTCAATGTCTTCCGTGACAGTTGTGGGGGGCATTGGAATGTTGTTTGACTGCAAGGTGACAGTGCAACTGAGCCGGTCCAGCACGCGCATGATATTCAAGGGCGAAGAGAAAATCTTCATGCCCTTTTCATGCAGAAATCTGAGGATTTCCAGACGGTCCAGCAGATCGGGAGAATATCTCTCCCCGACTTTTTTGACGATCAGCGCGTCCAATCCGCACAAATCCGTATCTCCATACCATGCTTTTCCTTCGGAAAGATTCAGGCATATCTTTGCCGGATGGATAAGAAGCCGATATCCGGTCAGTTCGAATACCGTATCTGCCAGCGATTCCGAAGACCATCCTCCCGGTATTCCGACAACACCTATTTTGGGCATTTTTTTTGTCTCGTTCAATATTAATCTCCAAGTAAGGATCGGGTCAGGGGTTCGGGGTCAGAGGTAAGCCTCTGCCTCGCACCCCGAACCTCCATTAATAAAAAAGTATTTCTACAGGAAGCTTAAAGGTTTCCCAGGGCTTTCCTTTATGAGCAATAATTTTTTCCATCAGAAAATGGGATATCAGAAACATTTCTTTTGCAAAAACGTAATTCAGTTCGAAACGGCTGGATGTGTAATATGATCTTGCCAATGCCAGCGCCATCCGGACATTATATGTTTTGTCATTGTGCTTTTCTGCAAAAGCGGAAAATATCTCGAGGAAATGCTGAATCACGTTGTTAAGACGTTTCCTCAGTTTCGGCTCGAAAACCGGGAGTCTGAAATTGGAAATCAGAAAAACCGAGGCGTCCTGAATATAATCAGCCCGTTTCGAGCGGTACAGGTCAATATAATTCACCTTCTGCTCTTCATGATTATAAACAATATTATTCGTATTGAAATCTCCGTGGATAAAGATGGTAAAAGGTGCGGCGATCTGCGTTTCGATCTCCTCACAGGCTTCGATCAGTTCTTTCGAAGAAGGAACAGAAAGCGTTCCGATGCGGTTTTCAATTCTGTAAAAATGGGGATGAACCTGACGGATCGCATCAAGCCGAGCCTTCAACTGCTTCATGTAATCTGTCTGAAAGGGTCCCTCCTCTCTGGTGGACTCCCATATCTCGGTGAGCGTCTGCTCGAAAATAAAGATGACATTCTGGACAATTTCATCGCTTTCGGTCAGAACAATCTGATCCAGTGTGCATCCGGGCAGAAATTCGATCAGCAGGGACGCAGTTTCCGCTTTCTCGTAATAGCCGAAAACTTTCGGAACCAGCCCCGGAAATATTTCCTCCCAGCGTCTGATATTTTCCTGCTCCTGTTTGATTTTTTTTATTGCGCCTTCTTTGAAAATTCCCTGAGACTTGAATCCTGAAGGATTTTTATTTCCGACCTTGCTGATCCTGCACCCTGATCTGGAACCCCATATCGAAGTGAAATCAATATCTGAAAGTGTTCCGGCAAATCCGGATTCGGACAGAGTTTTTTCAAGTGCCTCAAACTGCCGGATTTTGATTCTGTCGCCGATAATAGCAAAAATCAGGGCTTCGCCGATATTCAGCAGCGAGTCTCCGATCCGTTCCAGATACCGGAAAATAAAGATAACAGTAATCAGATTTTCGATATGGTTTCCCTGCCGCAGTTCCTGCATGATCTGATCGAAATTCTTCTTATACAGCATATCTGAATAAAATTCGCTGCGGCATATTTCCAAAGCACCGGAAAGGTCTTTTCTGTCAAATACATCTGTAATTTTGGACAGCCCTTTCCGGATCAGCGAGAACATTCCTTTATAATCATATTGATGGATAAAGGAGGCATCTGTGAGATAATGCAGTTGCCTGGCAATGTTTACGCAATAGTCGGCAATCCGTTCCAGATTCACGCAGATAATATGAATGGCCCGGATATCGTTGACCTCTTTTTCATCCGGACTGGCATTATGGATTCTTGAAAAGCACTTATTTTCGACAGTTGTTTTCAAATTGTCAATGTAATCGTCTTTTGAAGCGATTTTCTCCAAAAGTTTTTCATTGAAATCATTCAGAAGCCCGTAGGTGAGCTTCACCTGATTCTCTGTCTCGATCACGAGAAATCTGGAATTTTCGAGAATACTTTCAATCATAGCAGACACTTATGAACCGATGACTATCTTTTCGCCGGTCTCTTTCTTCTTTGAGTCTTTCCACGAAATTTTTATGGAAAGCTTGTTTTTGCTGTCTTTTTTTCGGACCTTTACGGAAAACTGAAGCAGACTGCCCGGATGCACTGCCACGGTATTGTTTTCGGAACTGAAAGTGATTTTGTTGTTTTCAAATCCCTCGATCAGTGCCTGCAAATATCTGCCGATGCTTTTGTTATCCTGCAAAGATTCGTATTCGAATTGTTCTTCTTTAGCCATAGCGGTTTTTCCCAGCCGTCTGAAATAATGACACAGATTATTCACTTCTCACTCTTCACTTCTCACTTCCCAAGTCGGCTTTTATATTCTTCAATAACTTTTTTTCTGTCAAAATTTCCCATAATCAGCGTTTTCTGAATATTCAGATCATCCCAAGCGGGTTGAAGTCCTATTTCACGGCTGCCTTTCTCTTGGTCCTGCACCTCCGGATCCCGGGTTTTTTCGCCCAGATGGGTGTCATCTCCCATAAACACGAGCAGTTTCCTACGAGAAAGCCCGGTCCGGCTGTTTTTTTTATTCAGAACCGAGATTAAAAACTCCGTATATCGCCGGGATTGGGGATTCCATACTTCATAGCCGTCCACATCGTATTCTGCCAGAAGAACGGGCCAGAACTGTTCGGGATGGGGAATCACAATGCCCGCGCCCAGACTGCGGGCTTCTTCTGTCACTTCGGAAGTCCTGTAAAAATAATTAAGCGGAAAATCGGCTTTGACAATGAGTTTGACGGCATTCAGAAAAATCTGCGAGCGGTCAATAAGCGCATTTCCGTATTCAGGTCTCAGGCTGTCGAAAAAATTGCGGAGAAGTTTGTTTTTTATTGACTGCTCAGGAATAACAGACGCATATTTGTCTAAAAGTCTCTCCACTTTTTTCACATATACCTGCACAAAATGAATCAGGCTGTCGTTTGCGCCGGTTTCTTTTGCCGCCGCCTCGAGCCGGTCTTCAGCCGGTCCGGTGATTGTATGAATAAAATCAAGCAACTGAGATGAGCGGTATTTGAAGGTATGCTCCAGCATTTCTTTCAGAACAACAGCATTTTCCACTTTGGAATCTTCAAAATGCAGCAGCAACTGGACTTTCTGATTGAACTCCTCGGAATAGCAATCTACTTCCACACCGGTGTATCCCTTATAACTCACAAGCTGATTGTGCTGTGTGGGAATAATCAGTTCATTGATTTTATTCGGAAACATGGTATTGATACGCTGAGAAATCAGGTTCATGGGAACGAATTCGGGATGCCAGTGAACAGCGATTACCGCTTCCTGTTTCGGAAAAATCCGAGGCGGTGTGATGATCTGAGATTTCTGTCCGGCGTCAAGATCGGTGGAGACCACCTTAAAAAAAATTTCATTGTCCGATTCTGTAATTTCTTCAGATACCTTTTTAGGCACAAGTGAAATACATTCCATTCGGATTTGAGGTCTTGCTGATTTCATTCACTTATCATCCGTCTTTATTCAAAAATCGGGTGTTCGGAACTGCCCGAGTCCTGCATAACTTAATGTTATGCGGATTCTTATTTCAATCGGCTATTCCGGTCCAACTCAATTCAAGAGAGAGTTTTGCTTTTCTCTTTTTCTGCTTTGCCTTGATCTCGACATCTATCACCTCGGTCGGCATCAGGCTGATAAACACATCCCCCTGTTCGATGACGACATTGCGCTCTTCGAGATAACTGATGACCTCTGCTGTTCCCATTTCCTTTTCAAGGTGGATTTCTTTTTTATCTGATTTGCTCATAATTCCTCCCTGATCTGTACTCATAAAGGACATAATTTTTTCTCGTTTTCCCGTTCCCAAGCCGTGGCTTGGGAATGAGGAAAAAAATGCCCCCCCGGCCGCTCCCGGCGGATTGACAAATGCGCCGGAAATGCTTTTCTCATTCCCAAGCCGGGCTTGGGAACGAGAAAAACCGCTCTTGAAATCTCAAAAACTGTCAGTTTTTTCAAAAGCCGCTGAAGCCGGTTCTCCCGAAGATATTTTCAGCACTTCCGGTTCCGTCACAACCGGCT
>DYRK01000273.1 GCA_020718785.1 Desulfatirhabdium butyrativorans
ACAGCCTTTTCAGAAATTCATAAATCACCGAAATTCCGCCTGTCCCGAAAAAAATAAAACCGGAAAGGACTGCCAGTATCATTAAAATAAAAATTATTCTTCTTTTTTTCAGCGGTCTCCGAGGATTTCCGGGAGAAGATTCCGCTTTCTCTGCCCGTGTTCCGGAAGAAGGCTCGGGATCACCGTTTATCCGAATTTTTCTATGAATCCTTCCGCGGCGGACCTCTGCTTTTTCTATTCCGTCCAGCAGTTTCCCCACATTGATATATTCAGCATTTTTCTCACAGATAACATCGCGTATGGAGCGTTCTTCGCATTTCAGCAGAAATTCGTAATCAAAGCGATGCTCGCATCCCGCGTGGCATATACAGGGAATTTTTTCCTTGAAATGGATTTTCCGGATGCTTTTGTGGACCGCCGCGAAATGGGAGCGGATAATGGCCAGAAAATCCCGCCGTGTAGGTCCGTATATCTGAATCATGGCAATTTTGGTAAAAAGATTGATTTTTACTAATGACTGACTTCCTTCATATTCGAAATACGCCCCTTCGCGCCAGCACAGTTTTTCACCGTTATGCTCGATGAGATATTCGTGCATCCGCACAATCAGACGGGTCACCATTCCGGCAGGCATGAATTCATAATGATATTCGAATCGGAGCGGATCCTGTGGTTTCCAGTTCTCATATTCGACTTCGCGCGGAGACAGAAAGCCGGCGACAATGTAGCGGGTTCCGTCTCCGAAAGGAAAAGCCAATTCGAAATTTGCCATCAGCCGCAGAATAGTCGGATATTTGTCTTTGGGATACAGGAGATGATTGTTCCATATCTTAGGCAGATCATCGCTGTATAGAATGCCGTTGCGCTTCTGGACCACTTCGGCATCCAGCACTTTGTAAACTGCATCGGTTCCCCATTCGGGTTTTAAAATAATAGTCTCATTCAAAAGCGGATCATCCTGAAAATGCAGAATCATCCCCAGATCATGGAGATAGCGGCTCAGTCTTTTTGCCTCGCTTTCCTCCACACTTACTCTTGCACAGACCTGAAGATAATTTCTGTAAGGAACGTGCGGTTTGGAACTGGCTTTCAAAGCCCGGCGGACAGCCAGCCACGAAGATGGCCAGAATGTCCCCATCAGCGGCAGACCCCATGCCTGACGGCTGATGAATTTCCTCAGTTCCTCGATTCCCTTGCCTTTTTTTGCGCTGACTTTTCTGGAGGCAATAACCTGAGGACAGCGGTTTTTCAGTTCAGTCAGATTCAAGTCTTTGTTGCGCTCATCCGACTTGTTCATCACAATTACTATCGGGCTGTCTTCGGCAAAGGTATTTATGGTCTTGAGCCAGTAGTCAATCCGGGCAAATTCCTCTTCCTGACGTGCGTCCCAGACCAGAATATAAAGAGATCTCTGAGTCAGAAAAAACTGATGTGTGGCATGATAAATTTCCTGACCCCCGAAATCCCAGACATTCAGAGACATCTCGGTCGCGGGATTGTCAGGCGCGGGAAGTTTCCATCCCTGAATCTCTATGCCTTTGGTGGTTGCCTGATTTTCGGAATACTTGTCCAATGACAGGCGTTTGATGAGACATGTTTTGCCCACGCCGCCCTGTCCCACCACCAGCAGTTTTCCTTCGTAGAGAGTCTGTCCGCCTTTGCCTGAATTCTTGAGATAATCCGTGATGGCAGCCAATCCCTGACTCGCAATTTCCACGGGCGGAAACACCAGGGGATTTTTATTCAGGTCAAGATGAGTTATATTTTTTAAGCGTACAATTTCCTTGGGCAGCCGGGTTATCTGGTTGGAATCGAGATAAAGGACTGTCAGATTTCCGAGCTGTGCAATTTCTCTGGGCAGTTCGGTCAGCTGATTGGAGCTTAAATCAAGGATGCTGAGGTTTTTGAGCATCGAAATGCCTCGCGGCAGTTCCCTGAGCTGATTATTTCCCGCGTAAAGCTCCGTGAGATTTCCCAACTGTGCGATCTCTTTGGGCAACTGGGTCAGATAATTTGAATTCAAAGACAGAATACTCAGATTTTTCAGCCGGGCAATACTTCCGACCAGTTCTGTCATCTGATTGAAATTCAGATACAGCTGGGTCAGATTTCCCAGTTGTGCAATATCTCTGGGCAGTTCGCGCAGCTGGTTGGAATTCAGTGAAAGAACGCTCAGTTCTTTAAGCTGCGAAATCGAAGACGGCAGTTCGCTGATCTGGTTGAAGCTGAGATCAAGGAAGCTGATTCCGAGCTGCGTGACCGCTTCGGGCATAATGTCTATATGGTTTGAGCTTAAATCCAGACGGTCCAGTTTCACGAGCCGGGCAAAATCATCCGGCAGTTTTCTCAGGTAATTGGAGCTTGCATCCAGAATCGTGAGATTTTTAAGCTGAGTGATCTCATCGGGCAGTTCGCTTAAATGATTGGTATTCAGATCGAGAATACTGAGGTTTTTAAGCTGGGAAAAGCCTTTGGGCAACCCGGTAAGCTGATTCGAACTGAGATCGAGAACCGTGAGATTTTTCAGTTGACTTATCTCATCAGGCAGTTCGGTCAGATAGTTGGAATTCAGATAAAGCCGGCTGAGATTTTTAAGCTTTCCGATTTCTGCCGGCAGTTCGGACAGTCCCGCGGCGATCAGCACCTGCAAAGAGGTCGGATTGCCGATCTCAGGCGGAAGATAGCTGATTTTATGTTCGGACAAATCAAGCTTGACAGCTTTTTCTTTTTCCGCTTTGCGGATAATCCCCAGCAATTCTTCCTGTCTCACTTTGTTTATTCCTTCGGAAATTGAATGAGGTTAGGAGTAAGAGGTCAGGGGTCAGAGGTCGGGGTCAGAGGCATTATCCTCGCCCCTCACCTCTCACCTTCTTCCATCAAGATAGTCAGGGGTCAGAGGTCGGGGTCAGAGGCATTATCCTCGCCCCTCACCTCTCACCCCTCACCCCTCACCTCTCACCTTCTTCCATCAATATACAGTCCTTTCTGAGAACAGGCAAGACCGAAAATACTGTGCTTCGGGATAGATGCCGATCATAACCCTGAAACAGATTCAAAGAAAATCCCTTATCCGGATTATCGGGATCAACCGGATAGACCGTTATTTCACGGGTTGATCCGCTCCCTTTGTTGTCCCATATCAGGGTTCCCAGTTTTCCTTCTGTCACTAAAGATTCTCTGACACAGACAATTTCTTTCCGGTCGGGTTCCGACCGCCCGGGTGTCAGGATATCTCCGAGACATCGGTATCCGAGCGGCGGGATCGGACGCCAGATTGCTCCGCCGGTATTGCCGCCCTCATCATGCCAGATACAGGTGTATCCCGACGGATAGCCCAACAGCCCCTCTTTTTCAAAATCCGAAGAGACTTTCACGGCAAATGCCTTACCCTGGGGAGCGTCATAGTCGCCCTGGATATAATAGCCGAATATTTTATATCCTGCCGGCGGCAGCGGGCGATAAACGGTCGCATGCTGCAACCCGTTGCTCCCTTTGTCATTCCATACAAACTCAAACTGATCTGTCAGCATATAACAGAGGTGAGAGGTGAGGGGTGAGGGGTGAGGCGGTTCCTCTGACCCCGTACCTCTGACCCCTGACCCCCCGACAGGGCTTGCCGGCAAGGGGGCAGAAGTTGTCTCCGTATCGGATATCGGCAGTTTCGGCGCCGGAAAAGCTGCTTTTGCCGATGCTTTCAGAAGAGTTATCATGTCTGTATGAATAACTGCACCTGTTACAATGAGCATGGTTCCGATTGAAACAACAATCATATCCGTGATCCGGCCGGCAACTGTATTCAGCCTGAGCAGAATAATAATAAGAAAAAAAAGCAATCCGGAAACAATCAGCAACACCCCGAAGGGCCGGTTAAACGTATTTTCAATGAGCGCTACAAACTCAGACAGTTCATTCATTTTTCACAAAATCCTGCAATGACAGCGAATAAAAAAATTGAGAAATGAGAAAAGAGAAATATTCAATTCTTTCTTCTCAATTTCCCGCGGCAACGCTTTTGGTGCATTCCACTTCATAAACGGTGATATTCGGTTCCCCGATAATCAGCCCGGAAACTTTCCCGGAAAAGTCCAGAAAATGCTCGGTCATGAGATGTGTTTTAAGTGCATCCCGGTCATCCCATTCTTCAAAAAACAGAAACTCGTCCCTGTTATTGACTTCCTGATAAAAAGTGTAGCTGACACAGCCTTTTTCCGCTCTTGTGAACCGGATCAGACGCTCGGCAAGCTGTATCAGTTCATCCTGTTTTCCCGGTCTGCCGGTGATTTTTCCCGCGAGAACAAACATTGTTTAAGCTCCTTTCTTTATTTGAGGTCAGAGGTCAGGGGTAAGGGGTAAGGATTTCCTCTGACCTCTCACCCCTGACCCCTCACCTCATGATAATCCCTGCAATGATGAACAGCAGAGCCAGAATAAAAACAAGTGTTTTGATTCTGATCTTAAATTTTTCCTTCCGGGCGGGAAGTATGGGATTGACCTCGGCCCTCGGCAGCCGGTATTTCCCTTCCCGCTTTTCTTTGACTCTCTCTATACGGTTTTCAGGAGTTTCGATGCTGTTGAGCAGTTTTTCCACACTGATATGTTCGGCGGTTTTTTCGCAAAGAACATGCTTTATGCCTTTTTCCTCACATTTCAGCAGGAAATTGTAATCGAAGCGGTGATTGCAGTCCGATCCGCATAAGCAGGGAATTTTTTCCTTGAAACATATCCGCTGCATACTTTTATGAATAGCGGCAAAGTGCAGGCGGACAGCGACCAAAAATTCCTTTTTCCCGGGACCCTCTATCTCTACCCCGGAGATATTGCTGTAAGGATTGATCCTGACCTGCGCCCGTGTTCCCAGATGTTCAAAATAGGCACCTTCACGCCAGCAGAGTTTTTCCCCGTCGCGTTCGATCAGAAATTCATGCATCCTTACAATCAGGCGGGTGATCACGCCGGCAGGGAGAAAATCATAATGATATTCGAATCTGAGACTGTCCTGTGGCTTCCAGTCATAAACGCATTCTTTCAGGGACAGAAATTCGGTGACAATATAGCGGTCCCCTTCCCCAAATGGAAACGCAAGTTCGAAATTTGCCATCAGGCGCAGAATGGTCTGATATTTGTCTTTGGGATACAGGGTCCGGTTTGCCCATATTTTAGGCAGATCTTTGAGATACAGGATACCGTTGCGATCCTGAACTACGCGGGCATCCAGCACTTTATACACCGCATCGGTTCCCCATTCCGGTTTGAGTATGATGGTTTCTTTCAGAACCGGATCATCCTGAAAATGCAGAATAATGCCGAGATCATGGAGATAGCGGCTCAGTGTTTTGGCTTCGCTTTCTTCGATATCCAGCTGTCTGCACACTTTGAGATAATTTTTGTAAGGCACATGATAGCGCGATGAGTCATTCAGGGTTTCGCGCACAGTGAGCCATGAGGTGGGCCAGAAAGTTCCCATGAGCGGCAGTTCATAAGCCTGTTTTGCAATAAAATTCCGCAGTTCTTCAATACCGGCATTGTTTTTGGCACTGACTTTCTTTGCTCCTGCCACCTGGGGACAGCGTTCCCTCATTTCTTTGAAATTCAGGTCTTTATCCCGTTCATCCGCCTTGTTCATCACGACCAATATCGGGCTGTCTTCGGCAAAGGTCTGAATGCAGTTGAGCCAGTAATCAATCCGGGCATATTCTTCTTCCTGCCGGGCGTCCCAGACTAAAATATAAAGCGATCTCTGGGTCAGAAAAAACTGATGTGTGGCATGATAAATTTCCTGTCCCCCGAAATCCCAGACATTCAAGGTCATTTCGGTTGCCTCATTCGGCACGCTGATCCGCCAGGAGGCGATGTCAATCCCCTCGGTGGTCGGCTGGGTTCCGGAATACTGCCCGCTTATCAGACGCCTCATCAGACAGGTTTTGCCCACACCGCCCTGTCCCACAAACAGCAGTTTGCCCTCATAAAGTGTTTTTCCGCCTTTGTCGGATTTTTTCAGGTACTCCATGACCGCGGACAGCCCCTGACTGGCGATTTCCAGCGGCGGAAAAGTCAGCGGGTTCCGGTTCAGATCAAGATGAATCAGTTTTTTCAGATCGCCGATTTCTCTGGGAAGCCGGCTCATCTGGTTGGAATCCAGATAAAGGACCGTAAGGTCTTTGAGTTCGGTAAGTTCCCGAGGCAGCCGGGTCAGTTTGTTGGAACTCAGATCCAGAATCTGAAGATTTTTAAGTCCGACAATTTCCCCGGGCAGTTCACGCAGTTCGCTGAAAGCCAGATACAGCCGGCTGAGATTTCTGAGCCGGCCGATCTCCGGGGGCAGCGAAGAGAGCCGGTTGGAACTCAGATTCAGTTCGGTGAGATTTCCGAATCCGCCGATCTCCGGGGGCAGCGAAGAGAGCCGGTTGGAATCCAAATACAGGACCGCAAGATTTTTAAGCGGGTAAATTTCTTCTGGAACAGTTCCGAACTGATTGAAACTCAGATTCAGTTCGGCAAGGGTCTTCAGTTGTGCGAATGCCGCGGGAAGACTGTTCAGCTGATTGGAATCCAAATACAGCCGGGAGAGATTTTTCAGCTGGCCCATATCTTCGGGAAGTTTTTTCAGTTGGTTGAAGCTCAGATTCAGTCCGGTAAGATTCCTGAGCTGCATCATTTCTTCAGGCAGTTCGGTCAGGAGGTTATAGCTCAGGTTCAGTCCGGTAAGATTTTTAAGCAGTCCTATTTCCGGGGGCAGTTCGGTCAGCAGATTGGAGCTTAATGTCAGTCCGGTGAGATTTTTCAGTTGCCCGATCTCCGGAGGCAGGGTCCTGATTTCATTGGAACTCAAATAAAGCCGGTTAAGATTTCTGAGCTGGCCGATCTCCGGGGGAAGTGAGTTCAATCCTCTGACAATCAGAACCTCCAATGCCGACAGCCTGCTGATTTCCGAAGGAAGATGCGTGATTTCATATTCGGAAAGATCAAGTTCGGTAAGTCCCTCATCTTCGGCTCTGCGTAAGATTTTCAATAATTCTTCCTGCGTCATGTCACCTCTCTATGAGCGAGGTAAGTGGTGAGAGGTATGAGGTTCGGGGTGAGAACTTCCCATCGCCCTCACCTCTCACTTCTCACTTCTCACCCCGAACCTCTCACCCCGAACCCCGAACCCCGAACCCTTTTTATGACAGTTCTGCCCAAAACACAATAAAAAATACTGTTCCCTCGTGTACGCCGAAATCTTTTCCAACCGGGCAAAGGAGGAGATTGTCAGGCTTGCTGTCGTTATAAATCGGAGTGTTGCCACACTCGGCCGCGGCAAAACGAGGGGAGACACGGAAGGGATGAATCCAGCCGAGGAATGACATCCGGACATAACATCCGGCAGGTCAGACATTTCTGTCTGACATAACATCCCGAGGAATGACATCCGGTAGGTCAGACATTTCTGTCTGACCCGCATCATGAACAGACAGGAATGTCTGTTCCGCCTTAAAAAGTAGTATTCCTTTAAGGCTTCTTGCTTACAAGGTCCGCCGAATGTCCGGTTCGGCGTCGGGCAGTCTGACACTGCGGGAATCAGCCCGGCTTTTTTATTTTTTTTATATTAAACGGAACAAACCGTCAATAGGGTGAAAACAGTATTGCCGGGTAGCAAATTCCTACTTTCCGGAAAATCCGGCAAGTGATTAAACTCTTAAAGAAACTGAGTTTTTTGAAAAAACTCAGTTTCCGGATTCTTTGCTTTTTT
>DYRK01001003.1 GCA_020718785.1 Desulfatirhabdium butyrativorans
TGTTAAAGGGGAAACGTAAAGGACAATACAGTATCCGTATCAACGATCAGTGGCGTTTATGTTTCGAATGGCGCGACGGCAAGGCCGAACAGGTTGAAATAACAGATTATCACTGAGGAGACTCATAATGTCGGAACAGCGTATTTCTCCGGTGCATCCCGGAGTCTATCTGAAAGAGATACTTGAGGAATTCGGATTGTCACAGGACCGCATTGCAAAAGACTTGGGGCTGTCGCCCGTGCGGATACGTCATCTTATCAACGGCAGGCGACCGATAACACCGGAAACGGCTTTGCGGCTGGGACGCTATTTCGGACAGAATCCGCGCTACTGGCTCAATCTGCAAAGCCGATATGATATTGATATTGCTTATGATATGCTTTACGGGCAGATTGTGCGGGAAGTCCGTCCTTTGACGGATGCGGCAGATTGTATATAAAACTGGCCGGAGAAAGCCCCGACATCAATGTCAGCTCAAGCCTGCTGAAGCAGGCTCAATCCGGCATCCCGCCCCACGTTTGCCGCCCGTTTTTTTTCGGGAGCAATATCATCGGATCGCAAAACTTCCTGAAAACACGGACTTTCCGTCGTGACGATTAATCCATTTCTAAAAAAAATTAAAAAAATGTCCGAAAAAGCACCTCTGCTGCATTATATAAATGTAGGGGGGTATGATGCCGCGGCGTGAATCACCCGACGGGCGGCAGGCATTTTCCTCTTGACTCTCGATTTCAGAGAGGTTACAGGGAATATCATAGTCGGAGTTCCCGAAAGAAACAGTCAGAACAATGCCGTCCTCAGACATGCCGCAAAGGAGAAAGGAGCAGTGATAATGCACACTCATGCAGAATATGAAAAACGGATACTGAATGAAATAAAAGAGATGCCGCCTGAAGCCCTGCCGAAAATCATGCGGCTGCTTTTACTGCTGAAAGAAGAATTCATACTGAAAGATATTTCTTATGTGTCGGATGATGAAAATATCTCCCATGAAAAAACAAGACATCTTCTTTCTGCTTCAAAAGGAAACTGGGCGATGCAGATCATATCTGACAGGGATGACCGGATGTGAAAAGATATTTTTGCGACACTTCGGCACTTATCAAACTGTATCATGCCGAAATCGGAACTGATTTTATGGATTCTGTTTTCGGCAGCAGGAATATTTCCATCATTATTTCCGAACTGACGATGATCGAATTTTATTCCGCTCTTTCCAAAAAGCTGAGAGTCGGTGAAATAAGCCATGAAGCCAGACAGGAAGGTATCAGAAACTTTGATAAAGACTGCCGGAATCGTTTTATCATCAGATTTTTGGACAGAACTGTTGTCAAAACAGCACGGGAAATTATTGCCGGACACGGAGACCGCTTTTCAATCAGAACGCTTGATGCGATTCAGTTGTCAGCATGTTTGTCGGAAAAACCCGATTGTTTTGTGTGTGCGGATGTCAACCTTATCAAAATTGCCCGGTCAGAAAGCATAGATGTTTTAAATCCCGAATGGCACGGGACAGAAACTGAGTTTTTTTAAAAAACTCAGTTTCTCTGAGTACAATATTTTAACAGCAAAACCGCAAAGGAGACCGTATC
>DYRK01000274.1 GCA_020718785.1 Desulfatirhabdium butyrativorans
GGGGCTTGGGAACGAGGGGAAGCCGGGGCTTGGGAACGAGGGGAAATATCCCGGTTATCGTTGGACAGAACCGCTTCAAAGCAGGCTGGCTGGCGATAGACAAATTCGCTCCGGATGTGATTGTGCTGGACGATGCTTTTCAGCACCTTAAACTTGTCCGGGATATTGATCTGGTGCTGCTGGATTATCACCGTCCATTTGGAAATAATCATCTTCTGCCCAGAGGAACTTTGCGGGAGCCGCTTTCCGCGCTGGCGCGTGCCGACGCGTTTATTCTGACGCGGTGCGACGCTGTACCGGGAGAGGATCAAGCCGCTCTGAAGAAAATCATCGGGAACAGGCCTGTTTTCAAAACTGTCCACAGTCCCTATATTTCCGAACTGATATTAAATAAAGCGGGTTTCAAACCATTAAGTAAAGCGGGTTTCAAACCCGCTTTACAGGGACAATCAAGTATAGCGGGTTTCAAACCCGCTTTACAGGGACGAAACGGATTTGTTTTTTCCGGTATCGCGGGAAACAGAGATTTCCGCAGCACAGTTGAAACCCTGGGATGCAGGATTGCCGGATTTTCGGAATTTGCAGATCATCACCGGTATTCGGCAGCGGATATTGAGGCGATTTCAGATTCCGCATACAAAGCAAAGGCTGATATTTTGGTGACCACAGAAAAAGATTATGTCCGGATATCTCCTGAAACGCGATGGACTCTTGACCTTGCGGTTGTCGGCGCAGAAATTTCTTTCGGGGCAGATAACCATTCCTTCGGGCAGTTCATTGAAAAAATGATAAGTGAGGAATAAATTCTCAATTATCAATTCCTGCGGAAGCAGGAATCCGTATTTTCATCAGGGATGCAGCGGATTCCTGCTTCCGCAGGAATGACAGGTGCGTAACGTGAGTTATGTAAAGCGGGTTTGAAACCCGCTTTACGTCAAAATGAGAATTGCTGCACTTTAAGTTGACATATCGGATAAAATCGTTATAGTGAGCATCAATATGGATCTGAAAATAATAAAGAGAGTGGGAATCGCAGCCGCGTATCAGGCCGGCGACATCCTTCGGTCCTATCACGGCAGAACCTTTGAGACGCATAAAAAGGGGCTTGCCGATCTGGTCACCGAAGCGGATATCCGGTCGGAAAAACTGATCATCGGGATGATTCAGGCGGCATTTCCGGATCACGGCATTCTGGCAGAGGAAAGCGGTCTGAGAAAAGGTTCGGCAAACTGCCAATGGATTATTGATCCGCTTGACGGGACAACGAATTTTGCCCATCATCTGAATCTTTGTTCTGTTTCCATTGCCTTTGCCTCAGACGGAAATACGCGCGTCGGGATTGTTTTAAATCCGTTAAGCGGGGAACTTTTCACAGCGACCGAGGGAGAAGGCGCGGATTTGAACGGCAGGCAGATCAGTGTTTCAGACACCGGGACCGTGGCAGAAAGCCTGCTTGTGACCGGTTTTCCTTATAATTTCAGGGAAAACCCTGTCCCTTTGCTGACCCGTTTTTCCAATTGTCTGAAAGCTGCTCAGGGTGTACGAAGGCTCGGTTCTGCCGCGCTTGATCTCTGTTTCGTAGCCTGCGGGCGATTTGACGCATTCTGGGAACAAAACCTGAAGCCCTGGGATACAGCCGCGGGAGTGCTGATTGCAAGAGAAGCCGGGGCCCGGGTGAGCGATTTTTCAGACCGGCTGTTTACCGTGGATAAAAAAGAAATGCTGGCAAGCAACGGAAATATTCATAACGAGATGCTTTCCTTATTGAAACTGAAGGGTACGGAATGAAAAAAAAAGCGGCGAAAAAAAACGCTGTCAATGATTGTGTGGGATGTTTCGGTGATTTTGATATGGAAGACCTGATGTGCAGAAAATTCTGTGCATTGCATCTGTGCTGCGCTATCGAGCGTGACCAGAATATACAACTGGAACTCCTGGAGGACGATGTCGCATATACCGAGGGCATTAAATTCGTGTTCTGACATATCGCCAACTCTCTGAAATTTTGATAAAATATTGTGTTTTTTTGCCGATACGGTTTTTTTTTCTTCACGGCATAAAAAAAGCTTGACATTTCCGTAACAATAAAATAAAAGCAGTATTTGAAAGTCGAGTCGGATACATCTGACAGAAAGACCGTTCCCCGAAAAACAGGCACGTAGCTCAGTGGGAGAGCGCTACCCTGACACGGTAGAAGTCGTTGGTTCAAACCCAATCGTGCCTACCATCCTGCCATTATATTATGAATGATCGAGATTCAGATTTTCAAAAATGATATACGCTCGTGTTCAGAGCGTATATCATGAATCCGAAAGTTCATGATTTATCCGTTCGCAGTATATTCCTCCCGTATGGTATAATATTTTGTATCATACTGATCGTAAAATAACAAAAAGGTCAAAAAAAATTACACTGATAGTGTATTATCATGGGAAGTTATCCCTGATAATACGGATTTTGGGTTATTATCAGGGATAAGTGACCTGATAATCCAGTCAGCGTAAGCTGCCTCGGTACGGATGGAATAGTGCTTCAGCCTTATGGCATCACGCACCTGATCCAGAAGTTTGGGAGGGCGATGTTTATCTGACTCTGAAGTGTCTGTCATGATTGAGCCTGATCTGTCCCACAAAAAAATGCAAAAAAATATTGACATGACTGAAATCATGTATTACGGAAATATAGAGATGATGCGGATTTATTTTATCTTCCTTATTTTCCGAATCAGGATGTACGGAAAGATTTGCACTGTTATCCGTGAAAATGGGATTCGGAAAGCTGATGATAAAAAAATCTACGGTGTCAGTGTCATGGGTTAGACGGCATCTGACGTATAATCATTTGTTAGATGGAAGCCAGATTCAATCGCAAACGGCTACTTTCGACCAAAGCGGACGCAATCAAGCAAACTTCCTACAGAATCCACTCAGAATTCTCAGCACTTGAATTTAACGAAACCCCGAGAAGATTTAAGAAGCAATGATAGAGATTAACTTTACAAATATTCGCGCTTTTGACGGTAGCCAGAACTCCGGCTTTGAAGAGCTGGTTTGCCAGTTAGCGCATTTAGAGAAACCGGCAAACGCTAAGAGGTTCGTAAGAAAAGAGGGCGCAGGCGGGGATGCAGGGGTCGAGTGCTACTGGATTCTGGATGATGACAGTGAAATTTGCTGGCAGGCCAAGTACTTCACGGGAGAAATGAATTCTTCTCGCTGGGGCCAGCTTGATGAGTCATTTGAAACAGCCCTGTCCAAGCATCCTAATATGAGCACCTATGTTGTTTGTTTGCCGCTCAATAAGACCGATAGTAGAAAGACCGGCAAAGGCGGTAAGAAGGTTACGTCGGTGGAGGATGAGTGGAGGGCGCGCGTTGAGAAGTGGACTACATCTGCTACTGCGGATGGACGAACGATAGCGTTTGAGTTTTGGGGCAAGCATGAATTTACGGCCATGCTCGCCATTGATGATCCCAGATATTCAGGGCGGCGTCTTTATTGGTTTAACGAACCGTACCTGCGCTCAGAGACTCTTCGCCATCTGGCTCTAAAGAGTAGGGAGACTCTGGGTGACCGGTTCACGCCTGAGTTTCACGTAGATTTGCCGATAGCCAGGCAGTTTGACGGACTTTGCGCCAATGATGGCTGGTGGTCGGAAATCTCTGCTCAGAAAGCAGAACTTGAAGAACAGTATGACCAGTTCATCCGGTTTGTCACTAGCGACAAGATTGAAGATGCCAGTGGAATTGATCTGACCGGGCTGGAGAGCGCATATACTGCATTTATGGCGCTACTAACGGCTTGGCTGCAGAACAGACCTGCCAGATACGATCTGAACGTGCTGAAAGAGGCACTGCAAAATATAGATCAGCCGTTTCGGGACCTTCGCGACCTGATCGAAGGGAAGACATTTAAGGAAGAGTCTGGCAGCAGAGACTTCCGTCACTATTCGGGAAGCTTTTACAGCCCTCTCAGAGAAATTGAAAGATTTCTTCAATCCCGTAAAGCGCAAGCTTACGAAGTAGGGGCAGCGCTCCTCCACGGCGAAGCGGGAATTGGGAAATCACACCTTCTATGTGATCTGGCGCTTCAGAGGGCGGATGAGACTCTGCCAACTATTTTCTTACTCGGGGCACAGTACGGCGGCGGAAACCCGCTTGATTTTGTAAGACAAAGTCTCGACTTACATCAATTTAGCAATAATCAGGTTTTAGGGGCAATCGATGCTGCCGGAGAGGCCGGAAACTGCCGGGCATTGATCGTCATTGATGCCATTAATGAAGGGCCGTGCCGCGATCAGTGGCGGGACTTTATAAGAGGCTTTTTGTACGATATCTCAAGGTTTGAAAATATCTCGCTTCTGATTAGCTGCCGTTCAACCTATTGCCGGTATATGTTGCCGGATAGTGTCGATGAGAATTGTCTCGTTCAGATTCATCATCAAGGTTTCCAGGGGTTTGAGCACCGCGCCGCAGAGAAGTATCTCTCTGCACAGGGGATTTCCAAGCCTAGTACACCTATTCTTGCGCCGGAATTTTCAAATCCGCTTTTTCTGAAAACCTGTTGTAAAGCTCTCAGAAGCTCCGGACAGAGGTCTTTCCCAAAGGGGCTAAGTGGACTAACACAGCTTTTCGAGTTCTACCTGGAAAGCGTTGAAAATACGATTGCAGTGAGGAAGCAGTATAACCCTGCGGAAAAAATCGTGCAGAACGCGTTGCTCGGATTTTCTTCGAGGCTTTATCCCGATCATCTCTCGGGAATTCCTATCGGTGATGCACGTAAGCTCATTAATGATTTTGATATCGCTCCGCAAAAGGGCGGAGATGATCTTTTCAGTCTTCTTCTGCATGAAGGCGTCCTTGCCGAAGATATTTCCTACGAAGACGATAAGAATGGTCATCCCGTCATACGTTATACCTATGAACGGTTTAGTGACGTGCTCGTGGCACGGCAGATACTCGGCGACCATGATAGCAGTACCGTCGCAACGATATTTTATGAAGAGGAGCCTCTTGGCCAGATATTGAGAGATCGAGGCGTCTATCAGGTTGCCGGAATAGTTGAGGCCTTGTTCATCGCTATTGCCGAGAAGTTTAAGATCGAACTCATTGATTTGATACCCGGTGATGCGAAAGTCTCCCCTTGGCAAATCAGTGAACTATTTGAAAATACTGTTCTCTGGCGCTCACCGGATTCGTTTTCTGATAGAACGCTCGAAATCTTGAACAAAAATGTCGGTAATACGGAATATTCGAGTCCGGCGTTAGATATTTTGCTTAAGCTTTCTACCGAACCCGAACATCCCTGGAATGCCCGGCTTCTTCATAGAAACCTGATAGACAAAGAGATTGCGGAGCGTGACCATTTCTGGTCTATCCGTATTGCGAGGGGAGATAGCTCAGAAGAGGATGGGCATGAATCGACTGAGCGGACACTCATTGAATGGGCCTGTTTCGGCGATATTTGTGATGCCGAAGATGAGCGAATCCGTCTATGCGCGGTTGTTTTGTTGTGGTTCCTGACAACATCGAACCGCAAGGTAAGAGACTGCGCCACCAAGTCGCTCGTGCGCCTTTTTTTTGAAATGCCCCAGATTATCGAAGGCCTGTTTTCCGAATTTTGTGATGTTAACGATCTATATCTTGTCGAGAGGCTATACGCCGCTATTTACGGCGCCGTATGCAATATCGAAGAGGATGCAGTTATTACTGATATTGCAAAGCTTGTGTTCGACAAACTCTTCGCGGACGGGCAGCCTATCCCTCACATCCTTCTCAGGGATTATGCTAGGGGCGTACTCGAACGGGCGCTCTCGAAAGGCGTGTTGCCTGAGGGAATAGACCCTCGATCATTCAGGCCGCCATATAGTAGTGCCTGGCCCCTGGACAATCCAACTAAAGAAGAGATCGACGAACTCACAGCCGATGAGGATTATTCAGATATCAAGAGTTCACTGATGGGATTTCCGGGCGATTTCGGGAACTACACAATGAGCTGTGTCCATGATTGGTCTTCAACACCTATCGATCAAGATGAGATTCAAAATGGCTACGAGTTAAAGGTCCGGTTTGCCGAAGAGTTTCTCGATGGTGACCTTAAAGAAGAGTTTCTCGCATTTATCGGGCAGGAGAAAAGCTCGATAGTCAAGGGCAGGAGTATTTACGGTGGCTAACCGGCCTCGCTAATGATCGACCTGCGGACTTTAGCCGCAAGTGGGCACAGCGCTGGGTATGCAAGCGCGCCTATAAAATGGGATGGGATAAGGAACTGTTTTCAGCGTTCGAGCGCTCCTGTTCACGCGGGCGCGGCGAAGGTCCCCCTGCAAGTGCAATGGAACGCGTCGGCAAGAAGTACCAATGGATAGGGCTTCATGAGTTTCTTGCTCACTTATCAGACAATATGCACTGGATTGATCGCGGATATAGTGATCTTGAAGATCGAGCTTATTATGGACCGTGGCAACTATCAAGGCGTGACATTGATCCCACCAATTGGCTTCGAAAGAGTGGCGAGTACCGGACGTACCACAATGAACAGACGACTTGGTGGCAACCCTACCGCTTTCCTATCGATCAATTGCAAGAGTTAGAGGATCAGAAATCCTATCTATGGGATCGGGAAAATCTACCGGATTTTTCTCAACTCCTGACCGCGAGAAAATCTGCTAAAGATCAAGAATGGTATGTTGCAAAGGGATTTTGGTCGCAGAAACAAGGGAAATCGGAAGAAAATAAAAAGGCCCCGCGACTTGATTGCTGGTTCAGGATAAATTCCGTCATAGTAAGTGAAAGCGATTTTAATAAAGTAAAAAGGAAGACCTCCAAAGAAAGTTTGATTGATCCCCATACTGTCTCGATTCCCAAAATTAGCGATGGATTTCTCGGTGAATATCCCTGGCATCCAGTTTACGACCAGCTATCCAATTGGCAGGACGTAGATTCTGACTTTCATGGTCTTATTCCCGCAAAACACATCGTCCCTGTATCCGAATATTTCTGGGAGCGGGGAAACTTCGATCATTCCATAGATGAAACGTTGTCGATTTACCTGCCGGCCAAGGAATTGGTTAATGAACTTGGAATGGAAAGGGTGCCAAATGAGTTCGGAAACTGGGGGGTGGGAGAAGATATTGTTTTCACTGACCCCAGCGTTGAAGAATACGGACCAAAGTACGCCTTGATGCAAACAGATGCACTGAACGAATGGATGGCAAAGAATAATTTGAAGATTCTTTGGCTCATTGGAGGAGAAAAACAGCTTTTTGCTTCGGATTTGGGATCGAGCGAGTTCTTTGGCCGCTTGGTCTATAGCGGCGTCTATTGGCTGGAAAATGATCGTCCCGTTGGGAATTTGCATTTTCGTAAAGAGGAATAACGCATACGCCTGACAGCAGACCGCAGGACTGCGTCAAGAATACAGTCGATAGAGGCACTGAACCAGCTAAAGAACTATAGTCATAATGGCCTTTAGGTGTGGAAAACGCATTTCAGTTTTGATCCTTGACTTCCGCTTTTTGGCTGAAAGCAGTCTAAGAACTTACGTTGAGAAATTTCCATCTAACAAAGCATTGAACTCGGACGCTTGACAGTGGCTTTCCCTTCGCGGCCGCTCCGGTCGACCACTATCAAGCGCCGGTTAATGCGGCGTTAGGCTTTCCAAGAAAGATATAGATGAAAAGTATATATCCAAGTATCAGAGATAAAGTTGTACTGATAACAGGCGC
>DYRK01000275.1:0-3476 GCA_020718785.1 Desulfatirhabdium butyrativorans
TTGCGGGCATTCTTTGGCGGTATTTGTGAAGAAGTGCCAGAATTTTATTGTCTGAATATCCCGGTTGCACAGTTTGGGAATAATCCGTCCGCATTTGGCTTCCGACTCCTCTTTTTTTATAAAAGGTCTGATCCGCCTGTCCCATATTTGGGCTGCGTCATTATTAATCGTCTTCAGTTCCGGCCATCGCTCGAACAGTAAATCAAAGCGCAGGGCAAGCCCCGCGCTGCTCATAATCTTCGGATCATATTTGCCCTGAGCCAGCCCGACCACCCGGTCAGTCCTGTAATGATAGACAGGTCCGCCGCTCTGTCCCGCGCCTTGAATGGCAAGGCTTGTTTCGAATTGCTGTTTCTTATCTTCGATGAATCGGGAAATTGTTCCATTGTAAAATCCCAATCCTCTCCCTGCTTTGTCTCCGGCAGGATAGCCCAGAGCGATAATTTCATCTCCCTTATGAGTATTTCTCATAATCCTTCCCAGGGGCAAAAAGACTTCCGGACGATAATTAACCTGAATCACTGCTAAATCCAATATCGGATCGGATTTGGCAGTGTCAAAACATACCTCACGTTTCAGCGTAACATCGTTAACAAATTCAAGGGTAAGGAAAAACCTGTCGTCAACAATGTCTTCGACGCAGTGAAATGCGGTCAGAAAATATCCGTCAGGACTGATGAAAAAGCCCGTGCCGACCGTGCCTCTTTCCGTGATGATCTTGAATGTCGCTTTTTCAAGCTCATCACGGATAAGTTTGCGAAGTTCGATATCGCTCATTTTCCCTGTTCGTCAGAGCAAAGACGTTCCATATAGCCTTTGGTCAGCAGAATCGCTGCCACGGCTACGCAATGGACAGGTATTTGAAAATGAAGCGTTTCTATGGTTTGCGCCAACAGGGCAATCATCGAATGCAATACCACATCATCTTTCAGCAATCTGTGCCAATCATTGCATATTCCGTTTTTCAGCGTCTTTTTGTTCCCTTGAAACCAGTCCTCAAATCTCTTTTTGATTTCTTCCGGTTTTATTATTCCCACAGGCTGAATATCCGGATCAAAATCCGGATCACCGAGGCTGTGATACCAATCGCCGAACAGTTTGTCTTCATCTGCCAGATATTCTTCAATTTTCTGCTGTTTTTCCTGATTCATAAATGACCTCCTTTTATTCAGTGAGAAGTGAATTATTTCTCACTTCTCACTTCTCATTTCTCACTTAACTAACAAATCCTCGGCAACTGCTCCCCGGTCAGCATATCCACAATCCGGGTTCCGCCGATTCGGGTTTCCATAAGGACTTTGCCCGGATGATCGGAAACCACTTCTCCGATTATGCAGGCGTCTTTGCCGAAAACATCGGTTTTTATGCCTTCAAGCACCATTTCGGCACAGCTTGCCTTCACAAATACCAGCAGTTTTCCCTCATTGGCAATATACAGCGGATCAAATCCGAGCAGTTCGCAGATTCCCGCAACCTCGCCTTTGACCGGTATCTTGTCTTCATAAATCCGAATGCCTATTCCGGATTTCTCTGCAATTTCATTCAAGGCTGTTCCTAGGCCCCCGCGGGTAGGATCTCTGAACACACGGATATCGCGGGTTCTGAGGAGTATTTTCTTGACAATATGATTCAATGCAACGGTATCGCTTTTCACCGATGAGTCAAAGTCCATCCCTTCCCGCTGAGTCAAAACCGCTATTCCGTGATCGCCGATGGTTCCGCTCACAATGATTTTATCGCCGACCTGTGCTTTGTCGCTCCCTATATCCAAAGGAAAAGGAATCAGTCCGATACCCGATGTATTGATAAAGATTTTGTCTGCCGCGCCCTTAGGCACAACTTTGGTGTCGCCTGTGACTATCTGCACACCGGCTTTATCAGCGGCAGCTTTCATGCTCTTCAATATCTTCTCCAAATCTTCGGTCGGAAATCCTTCCTCAATGAGCAGTCCGACACTGAGATAAAGGGGCGTAGCCGCACACATGGCAAGATCGTTTACCGTCCCGTTGACAGCAAGGTCTCCGATGTTTCCTCCGGGAAAAAAAATCGGGTCAACCGTAAAGGTATCTGTGGAAAAAGCAAGCCGCTTTCCCTGAATATCAACTGTCGCTCCGTCATTGAGCCGGGAAAGGATGGGGTTGTCGAACAAAGGGAGAATCGTATCAATAAGCAACTGATGCGACATCCTCCCGCCGCTTCCGTGATCCAAAAGGATTTTATCTGTTTTCATTTCTCATTTCTCACTTTTCATTTCTCACTTTTCACTCATAATACCGGTAGTAAGCAGCGCATGTCCCTTCAGTGGAAACCATGCAGGGACCGACCGGATTCATGGGCGTACATATTTTTTTGTAAAGAGAACATTCCGGCGGAGTTTTTATGCCCGTCAGTATTTGGCCGCAGGCACATCCTTCAGGCTGGACATCGGATTCACAGGCTCGGATTCCGAATTTCCGTTTTGAGTCAAACCGAGCGAACGCTTCCCTGATTTCCAATCCGCTTTCAGCAATAATTCCGAGACCGCGCCAGACCGCATCCGCGGGTTCGAATACCTCGTACATGATTTTTATGGCTTTTTCATTTCCGTCAAAGGTAACGGCTCTCGGATAGCCGTTTTCCAATTGCGGTTTATCGGATTCGATCCGAGAAATCAGCATAAATAATGCCCGTAAAATGTCTCCTGACTCAAAGCCTGCGATAACACAGGGAATCCGATGTTTTTCAAAAAAAGAGATATATGCCTTAGTGCCGATAATTACGGAAACATGGCCCGGAAGGATAAATCCCTGTACCTGAACTCCCGCGGTTTCCATCAGGGCAAAGAGCGCGGGGGGAACCTGTTTATGTGCTGAAAAAACAGAATAATTTTCCAGATTCATATCTCTTGCGGAAAGAACAGAAGCGGCAATGGTCGGCGCAGTAGTTTCAAAGCCTACGCCCAAAAAGACGACTTCTCTGTCAGGATGTTTTTTTGCAATATCCAAAGCATCGAAAGCCGAGTAAACCATCCGAATATCTCTTCCCTCTGCCCGTTCTCTTTCGAGAGATGAGGCTGTTCCCGGAACTCTCAGCAAGTCCCCGAAAGTTGCTACAATCACATTTTCTATTCTTGACAATGAAATAAATGCGTCAATCTCCTGCTGTGCAGTGACACATACGGGACATCCGGGACCCGAAAGCAGCGAAACCGTATCCGGCAAAAGAGAGCGGATGCCGCTTCTGAAAATAGATACGGTATGGGTTCCGCAGACCTCCATCAGACGGACATTTCTCCTGCTGATTCTTCGGATCTGCTCTGCCAGTTTCCGGGAAATTTCCGGGTCTCTGTACTCTTCTGCATATTTGACAGACATAGAAATATCACCTCCTATAGCGCAAAATCATTTTTATTGTACATCACAATAAGTTATTTTTCAATCCGAATTATTTATAAATTCAGTACGAAAATTGTTTCCGGAGTGCAAAAATAGAGCGCA
>DYRK01000275.1:3576-7707 GCA_020718785.1 Desulfatirhabdium butyrativorans
CGGTTTTTTGCATCAGTACGAAAATTGTTTCCGGAGTGCAAAAATAGAGTGCAACGGTTTTTTGCATCAGTACGAAAATTGTTTCCGGAGTGCAAAAATAGAGCGGAGCGATTTTTTGCATATTTCAAAAAATTCGGCAGGGTGCAAAAAACCGCTGCGCTCTATTTTTGCACTCCGGAACATCGGAAAAATATCTTTGCGATGCCGAAATCTCTCATTCCGGATAAGAATATTCCTACCGGAAACAGCAAGAGATTCCTACCCCTCAAATACCGATTCCGCCCCATTGACTCCCTTTTATATTTCAGTTATTTATCAACCATACAATCGTCAATGACGCAGAGGAGGTTGCCATGTTATCATATCAGAATCAAAGAAACAGTGATCCCTATCAGCTTTTCAAGGACTGGTGCTTGAAAAACGGCTTCGGCGATGTCATCAACTGCAAATCCGAAAATGTGAATCTGCGGCGGCTGGGCGAGGCTATCAACCGATATGTCCCGCCGAAACAGGGACTGCGGGGAACCGCGGGCTTTACCATGCGTGTTCGGGGCGGGCGGGCTTAACGTGAAGAATTTCAACAGACAGTTGCATCCCGTGCAGGGCAGCAGACCGGCATTTCATTCGGACGTCTGCCCTGCCGGAAAAAAATTCGGCAGTCCTGCACAAGCAGTGATGAGCAACTCCTTTATAACCCGCGTTACGCACCTGTCATTCCTGCGGAAGCAGGAATCTGTAAAAAAACATGGATTCCCGCTTCGCGGGAATGACAGCGGAAGATGACAATCGCCTGATTTTACATCCGGCTGCGTAATATCAGTTATTAACTTTTTTTATCAGGAGGTGCGGCATTTTCTGCCCGGTCTGCGCTACTGAGTATCTTTCCGATCAGTCGGAAACCAATCCTTTTTTCATCGCCAGCGATGTTATTTCCGAGGAATTATGGATGTCCAATTTTTTCATGAAATTGGACCGGTGTTTTTCCACGGTCTTGATGCTTATGCAGAGATATCGGGCGATTTCTTTGTTTTTGTGTCCTTCCGCGATCAGTTTCAGAACCTGACGTTCGCGGTGAGTGAGGGTATCCCATGCCGTAGATTCTTTAAGCGGGGCTTCATTCCTGTAACCGGCTCTTTTTCCTTCCAAATATCCGGCAACCACTTTTTCCGAAATACCGGGACTCAGATAGAGCCTCCCGGCAAGCACGTTTTCAATAGCCATTTTCAGTTCCGCGGCATTGGCATCTTTGAGAAGATAGCCGTCCGCGCCGGCTTTTAAGGATTCGAACACATATTCCTCTGCTTTATGCACGGTCAGTACCAGAATTTTTGTGTTCGGACAACGGCTTTTGATTTCTGCGATGGCAGCCAGTCCGTCCATTTTCGGCATGGACAGGTCAATCAGAATCAGATCCGGCAAGAGCTTTTCAGCGGAGCGGACAGCATCCATGCCGTTTTCCGCCTCCCCTGCGATCTTAAAAGCGGGATTTGAAGAAAGCAGCGCGTGCAGACCTTCCCTGAGTATTCTGTGATCTTCTGCAATTACAATACGATACGGTTCCTTCACAGTAAAATCCTTATTCTCGATGAATCTCTGTCTTTCTGCTTTCAGACACTGCAGACTTCCAGAAAATAAAATTCACTGCGTTATCGGTCGGAGATATACTGAAAAGTATTATCTCCTCCCTGCTGCCCTGTGAAATTTAATTTCTGAAAATCTGTATCTGAGGGTTTATGTGCGGAAAAATACGGTGTGTTCCGTAACAATATACATGCTATACTGTATTTACCGCCCGGAAGCAAGCTTGTTAAAAGACAGAAAGTCATTTTTTTTTATCCCCCATGACAATAACCGGGACACCAGGAATGCAGAGGACACTGATCGTCGAAGACAGCGATACTTTCCGGGAAACATTCAAAGACGCGTTATGCAGAAGATTTCCCGCAATGGATATTGAAGAAGCAAAGGACGGAACCGAAGCGCTCAGGAAAATCGGAATATTCAAGCCGGGTCTTATTTTTATGGACATCCGTCTCCCCGGAAAAAGCGGTCTCGAACTGATCCGGGAGATCAAAGCAGATCATCCGGATATAACAGTGATCATTCTCACAGACTATGATCTGCCCGAATACCGGACAGCCGCAGGACAAGGCGGGGCTGATGACTTTATTCCCAAAGGAGCATTGAATCTGTCCGAAATCGCCGCGATCATCAGCCGTCTGTCTGTCTGAAAAAAATATATATGAACAGGCAAAAGAGCTTGACATCCGCAGCAAAGTATGAAAAGCAGACATTTCAATTGAAGGGAAGAATCCCTTAGCGTTTCAAGTTTCACCGGAAATCATAACGCCATGAAGGTGTAAAGACCCGAAACACCGGTCTTCTTCGTGGCGTTTTTATTTTGGGAAAATTCAGGGAGAAGTAAACAGAATGGCAATTTTCAATAATGTGATGGAAATTTTCAAACTGCTCAACAAATCCAACTGCCGGCAATGCCTTGAACCCACCTGTCTGGCATTTGCGGGAGCCGTATTCAAAGGTCAGAAAAGCATTGAGGAGTGTCCCTTTTTATCCGCGGATATTGTCGGACAATTTAAAAATACCGGACATAAAGCTCCCGATCAAAGGGTATCTGAAGTCACGGAGCGTTTGAAAACCGAAATATCTGCTCTTGATCTGGCATCCAAAGCGGCAATAGTGGGAGGCAGATTTTCCGAAGGCAGGCTGATTATAAAAGTTCTCGGAAAAGATGTCGGCATTGACTCACAGGGAAATTTTTTCTCAGATATTCATGCAAATCCGAGAGTTGCAGTCCCTGTTTTAGACTACATTGTCAAAGCTTCGGACAAACCGCTTTCCGGGAATTGGGTTCCGTTCCGTGAACTTCCGGGCGGCAAACCGGGGAATGCTCTGTTTGTAAAGCAGAGTGAACTCCGCATGAAAAAAGTTGCCGATACTTACCCGGAATTTTTTGAAGACCTTATCCGGCTCTTTAACGGAAAAGCGGTTGAAAAACATTATCAGTCCGATATTTCATTAGTTCTGCATCCTCTGCCCAAAGTACCGCTTCTGATATGTTACTGGCTGCCGGAAGACAGCATTGAATCGGATATGCACCTGTTTTTTGATTCTACTGCCGAAGATCATCTCAGTATCGAATCTGTTTTCGCTGTCGGCACAGGACTGGCACGGATGTTTGAAAAGATTGCTTTGCGCCATGGGTTATGAAAATATAATTTCAATGAATTCATGAAAAAATATCTTGACATCCGCAGAAGAATGTGTAACTCATGTTACGCATATATAACGGAAAATCAGCGATTTTCGGAAACTGAGTTTCTTAAAGAAACTCACCACGTCAACATTTATTGCTTCGGGAGGGATTCCTGTCGAGCTTCCGGTAACATTTACACTCAGGTGATGATGCTCTGATAGAACCGGCATGAAGCCGTTTCAGCTATTGCCAAAAAACCTGAATATTACCGGGCATTGAAAGCATTTCGGGATAAACGGGTTTACACTCTGCTGCCTTTCAATTTTTATACGACTAATGTCGAGACCGCGCTTGCAGACGCGTATGCCATTCCGCCGTCAATACCTGCTTTAAAAAAAGGCTTGATAAGAAATTAAGCGTGGATTATAAAGAGAATCTTAAAAATTCGCAATAGGAATTGCGATAGAGACAGAAAGAATCACTCAGAACTTTAGTAAAAGCCAAGAAGGCCGGATTAACAGATAGCAGACCAATCTGTATATTCCCGGCTTTTTTGTTTTTTTAGGCCACGAAGGCTTTATTTCCCGGAAAGGGAAAGAAAATGCTTTTGCGGCCTTTTTTTGTTTCTAACGGCGAATATGATAAGCCTGAATTATTCATAAACTGTCAGCAGACCGGCCCGACCGGAATCTGAAAGTTTATGAATAATTCAGGTAGAAAGGAGGAACAAGGAATTAGAATTAACATCTTTTTCAACCTTCGGGATCCGCCATCCGTCCGGTTTTGAAACGTGAAATCTGAGTCATATTTTTCATATTTCACGATAAGTGAGGTGAACTGTTTTTTTTAACTCTGACTTGAAAACTCACTACCGTACACTTTTTTAGATAAAAATTGATAAAAAAAATTTTTAATGA
>DYRK01000013.1:0-2533 GCA_020718785.1 Desulfatirhabdium butyrativorans
GAAATGGAAAATATCCAGAAAGGGGAAAGTGCCTGCAATTACAGGGCATACACCCGTGACCACTGCGAATCGCCCATCAGATACGCTATGAGCGATGCCGAAACGTATCGTGAAGCCAAAATGTATAACAAAAGTGAGGGAGGGATGTATTTTGAATCGGAGAGCAACACTCTCCGGCCCGGTTCGGAACTTTGTATCAAAATGGTAAACTATTCCCCTGCCCTTCACGAACCAGAGGCTCATGACGGGTATCGGGCAGAAGTGGTGTGGTGCAGGAAAATCAAAGAAGGGGCTGCCACTCCGCGGTACGGCGTCGGCGTCAGGTTTACGTTGAATGTCTGTGATAAGTGCGGAAGGAAGGTTTCCTATCAGAAAATCCGCAAAACCGACAACCTTGTTTTTCTGTGTTCGGATTGTTTTGAAATACTGGAAAAGCTGTCTGACGGAAAGATCAAGGAAAGTGTTGAGAACTATCTTATCGGAAATGTGATCTGAGAAGACCAACTATGAATCTGTCTGCAAAGAAAGAAGGAAACCGGGTTCAAAAAACCGGTTTCGCTTCTTCCAGTCTTTAAAATCAGTTCCCTTATGCTTTAGGCGGCTTGGGCGGACTCACAAGAGCTTCGCCGTCCAAAACCGTCTTTCCCTCCTGATTGCTGCAAGTCGTCTTGATCCTTACCCGGTTTTTCTCGGCAATAACCTCAATTATCTCTGCCCTTGCGGTAATGGTGTCGCCGATGCGTACCGGAGCCAGAAAACTGAGTTCCTGCTTCATATAGATCGTTCCGGGTCCGGGCAGCTGATTTGCCAGAATCGCTGAAATAAATCCTGCGGTAAGCATTCCATGCGCGATCCGGGTTTTGAAAAAAGTCTTCTGTGCATAAGCCTCATTGATATGCGCGGGATTGAAATCGCCCGTTATCCCGGCATACAGATAAATATCGCTTTCAGAAATCGTTTTGGCAAATTCCGCAGCCTGCCCGACGCTGAGCTGATCAATTGTTTTTCCGATCATAATACCCCCTTCTAAGTAGGGTGGGCATGGAATGCCCACCCTACATTTCTAAAACCAGGACCTGTGACTCCAAATATCTTCTTCCAGATTTTTCTTATCTTCCTGAAGCATCAGATACAGAGAAGCATTCTGGATGGCCAATCCGCCCTGATGTGCCATGGCTGTTGCCAGCATGATATCATCGTCGGTGAATTCTCTCGGCACATCGCTGTAAAGCCGCATCACGCCGATAACCTCATCTCTTGCATTGATGGGAACGCTGAGAATTGAGACAATTCCTTCTGCTTTTTTTTCGGCACGGTACTGGACGCCCTCATCCGTGGCAACATTTTTGACCACCGCAGAGCGGTTCCTGAGCGCTTCGGGGATACCTTTTTCAGCAGATATCGGACCTTTGCCGAGATAGTTCTCGCTCAGACCGTAACTTGCCACCAGCTCCAGTTTCTCTCTGTTTTCATCCAGCAGACGGACGGAACTGGCTTTCACGCCTATGGTTTCGGCAATGTCGGCAGACATTATGTGCATGATTTTCCTGATGTCCAGTGTGGAATTGATGCTCACTGCCAAGTCATGGAAAAGTTCGGTGTTCATCTGCATCCGCTTTACCAGCCGGGCTTTTTCAATGGCAATTCCGCCCTGATTTGCCAATGCCCTGACAGACATTACCACCTCATCCGGGAATTTTCTTTTGACGCTGCTGTACAGCCGCATTGCCCCGATGATTTCTCTTCCGGACTGGATCGGAACACAGAGAACAGACATAATTCCCTCTTTTTTCAGGGACTCTTTGTTCTGAATCTGCGCGGCGACTGCCGCGTCCTCTATGATAAGAACTTCTCCTTTGAGAACTTTGTCCATGGCATCGGCTGCAAATACAGGCATACTCGCGATGAATTCTTCGCTCAGTCCGTAGCTTGCCGCAAGGTCCAGTGCTTTTGTGGATTTGTTCAGCAGACGGATTCCCACTCCCTTCATACCGAAAGCCTCGGCAATGTCCGCGGTCAGGATATGCAGGATATGTTTGACATTTACGCTGGAATTGATACTGACGGACATATCGAAGAAAAGCGTCGAGTTTTTCCGTATCCGTTCCAGCAGCCGCGACTGCTGAATAGCCATACCGCCCTGTTCTGCCATCGCGCTCAGAAAAGCGATCTCATCGTCTGAAAAATCTCTGGGAATTGCCGTATAAAGGGAAAGCACACCGATTCCTTTGTCGCTGACCATCACCGGCACAGCCAGAATCGAAGCAATGCCTTCGGCTTTTTTGGCTTCATGATTATCAAGCCGCGGGTCCGATGTGGCATCGCGGAAAGCAAGATATCCTCCGCTCTCCATGAGTTTTCTGATCTCAGCCTCGATTTTCATGGGCTTGGCATGAAGATAATTTTCAGACAGTCCCTTCTGTGCCACCGGCACAGATACTCCCTTTTCCTCATCTGCCAGAAAAAGACTGGCAGCTTTTGCATCCATGGTGTCAATGGCACTCTGCACAATAAGATTCAGAAGTTCTTCTCT
>DYRK01000013.1:2633-6553 GCA_020718785.1 Desulfatirhabdium butyrativorans
CGGCTTTATGTGTTGCGTTGAGCTGAAGCGGGTCTGTTTTCCTTCACGGCTTTGATCCTGGGTAATGCGATTCTGACCTCCCCCGCGGCATTCTCTTTTCCATCATGGCCGGTTCGCTGATATGCAGGCTTGGGGAACGCGACTCTGACTTCCTCCGCGGCTTTGTCCGGTAATGTTTTAAAGGAAGGAATTTTCAAGGATTCCGGCGGTTTATCCCCTTCTCTTTCTTTAAGCCATCTTATGATCTTGGGCGCGAACTCCCTCTGGCACTTGGAACTGACATATATCCCGATGTGTCCGGTTTTCAGGCACATATCTTCGGTATCCCTGCTTCCCACATGCTTGGTGAGAAGCTCGCAGGCTTCGGGCGGAACCAGATGGTCGAACTGACCGTAAATATTCAGCAGGGGCATGGTGAGGTTTTTGAGTTCCACACGGCGTCCCCCGAGTTCAAGCTTGCTCTGGATCAGCAGATTTTTTTTGTAACAGTCGGTGATGAACTGCCTGAAGGTCGCGGCAGGCACGTCGGGACTGTCGAAAATCCATTTTTCCATACGCACGAAATTTTCCACAAAGTCCTTGTTGTCTATGTTTTCAAAAAAACCGACATATTTATCTAAAATCAGGCGGGCAGGATTCAGCAGCAGAAACCCCAGATTCATCAGGTCTCCGGGCATGTTCCGGTAGGTCTGCCCCATCAGAAACGCGTCGGTCTGCTTCATCCATATATGAAGGAGACCCTTGTCTGTGTCAAAATTGGTGGGGGTAACGGTTGTAACCAGATTCTTGATCTTTTCAGGATGAAGCGAGGAATACATCACGGAAAAAGCTCCGCCCATGCAGATGCCCATGAGGTTGATTTTGGGGACATTATGCCTGCCGCGGATAAAATCAACCATGTTGTCCATATAGCCGTTCACATGGTCGTCAATGGTAACATACTGGTCTTTGCGGGTGGGATATCCCCAGTCAACCATATAGACCTCGATGCCGTTTTCAAGAAAGGTCTGGACCACGCTTCTGCCGGGCTGAAGATCGAGCATGGTCTCCCGGTTGATAAGCGCGTAAACCACCAGCAGAGGATATTTATGCTTCACTTCCGCGGGCATGTAATGTTTCAGCTTTACCCTGTCCTCTTCATACACCACTTCATAAGGGGTGGTGGCAATGTCCGTTTTCAGAGGACTGAGCAGAACTTCGGATGCCCTCTGGGCCCGGGTTTTCGCCTTTCCGGTACTTTCGGCCAATTTTTTCAAAATAAGATCCACGGCAATGGCGGACTGGCTCATATATCCTCCTTTTCTGAATTGAATTAACAGGTTGAAGAATGAAAAAATATCGGGACCTATTCATTTCTGTCCACCGCGTCCTCTTTTTTTTCTTCCAGTCTTCTGGAAAGTTCCCTGACTTTCTTTTTCAACAGATAGAATTCCTTGTAGAATTCGTCCATTTCTTTGTTGGTCGGGATGGGAATGTCCTGAAGAAGATCATAGAGCATCTCTTCCTTTGCCTTCCGGTACTGGGTAAGTGCCTCGATGGTGCTGTTCATGACCTGCGTGTATTCCGGGGATTTGAGCAGGGTCATGTAATGGCCTTCCAGAGTTTTTATCCACATATTGTAATATTCTTTGAAATTGTCGTGGAGTTCGCCCTTTTCGATCAGTTCCCCTATTTTTTCCTGCATGACCGCGGATGATTTTTCAACAGGAATATAAAACATGTAAAGGAATTCGTTCAGCGCTGCCTGATAAATATTGAATTTATCCATCATCCGGGTCACGCGTTCCTGCTGGAAACGGTTCAGTCCCAGTTGCGGGACATTTAAAAATTTCTGGATTTCTTTTTCATAAATGTCGCGCCATGTTTTAAAGATATTCTGGTCAATATCTTTAAAGGTGTAAGCCTCTGTGTGCTGGCCCATTTTTGCAGCCTGTTCTGCCCATTTTTTCTGCATTTCCACATAGCTGTCCCAAGTCTGCATGCCCATGTTCATCAGAAATTCGGGGACAGACTCCATCCCTTTCAAAGTCGCGCTGAGATTTTCCGGTTCGCTGAATCTGGCAAGCAGCATCTGCATCATCTTGAAACCGTTCTCCGCGGCTTTCTGAGCTTTGAAAGCCGGATCTTTCGCGGAATTTTCAGAAGGAGCAAAAGCCCCCAGCGCGGCGGTCTGCATTTTGGCAATGTTTCCCCACAGGTCAGTGGCAGACTTTGTCCAGTCCGTAAACAGTGACTCCGTGCTGTTCTCTTTTTTTTCAGTCTTTTCCATAGATCAACTCCGTTTATTTTGTTTTCTTTTTTCGTATATCAGATACAGCCGGTTGAAAACAAGATATTTTTTAAACCTTAGTCCAGACTGCCGGACAAAAAATCATAACATTCTGATTTTATTCAGACTGAAACAGAAACGATCTGCGTCTGTTTCAAGTTTTCGGCGTTTTACTGTAAAACGGCTTTTCAAGCCGTTTTGTGTCTGTACCGAACAAAACGATTTTGAAAATCATTTTACTGTAAAACGGCTTTGCAAGCCGTTTTGTGTCTGTACCGAACAAAACGATTTTGAGAATCGTTTTACTGTAAAACAGCTTTGCAGGCCGTTTTCTGTCCGTTTCAGCAGAACGGTCTGAAAAATTGTCCGGCAGTGTGACCTTAGTCATTAATTTTTGCTGTCGCTTTCATCCTTTTTGCTTTTACGGTCTGTCTCATCCTGAGAATGCTCGAAAAAAGACTGGAAAGGCGACAGTTCTTTCATGGTTTTTTTGGCAATACTGGAAAAATCCATGCCCAGTTCTATATATATTTTGAATTGTTCATCCATGGCTTTTTTGTAGTTCAGATAGCTTTGCAACGTTTTTTCGAGGTGGCTTGAAAAAAAATCGCTGAGAACATCTTCTCCGAACCGGATTATCAGATGAAGCAGTGAGGATGGCAGCATTGCGTTGTTCTTTTTCACCTGCTCCATGATAATCTGTGTCAGAATAAAGGCGGTCACATCCTCGTTGGTTTTCACGTCAACCACTTCAACCTGCCGACCCTGTTTGATAAGGGTTTCGACATCTCTGAGATTCACATAAGTGCTGTTTTCCGTGTCGTAAAGCCGCCTGTTCGGGTATTTTCTGAGAGTGATTTTGCGGGACATCCGGGTTCCTTTTCTGTTGATGACACAATGCAGCAATTTTTCCGGACTGCTCGCCCGGTCTGTCGGGTATTTAATCAAAGCCTTATCTGCCGGAATTTTTTGATAACAGTATATGCTTAGGATTTCAGGATGCTCCGCATGTTCTGAACAGCAATTCCCCGACAGAAAAATTATTATCGGAATTTTTTTGTGCGTTGCATCATTTTCTCTTGACAAACGAAAATAATACACTATCATTGGGGTAAGTTCAATGGGAAAAAAGTTTAATTTCAAAAACAGTCGTATATGACACAATGGGAGGAAGAGTATGGAAATGGAACCGGCAAAAATAGCAAATCAGATGATTTCTTTTCAGAAAAACCTGTTCGAAAACGCATTCGGCGCGATGAGTATGGTTCAGGATCAGACGGAAAAAATGGTCAATACTTTCTGGACACAGTTTCCCTGGGTTCCCGAAGAGGGAAAAAAAGCCATCACCGACTCGGTGAAAATGTACAGAGAAGCCCGTGACAATTTCAAAAAATCGGTTGACGACGGGTTTGCGAAAATGGAAGAAATGTTCAACCGGAAATAACATGACATGACCGCAGGATGCCCCGCGGATATGTCTCTGACAAAAGACCCGAAAGGCCTGCGGAGTTTCCGCAACCCCGCAGGTCTTCAGGTGAATACGAAAACACAGACCGGTTTTTTTTATACCGGTCAGTATCGGCGATTGAAAATAACGATTTACGTCTGTTTTAAACCGGGCGTTTTACCAAGGAGAAAAAAAGATGGAACA
>DYRK01000013.1:6653-26257 GCA_020718785.1 Desulfatirhabdium butyrativorans
GATTTACGTCTGTTTTAAACCGGGCGTTTTACCAAGGAGAAAAAAAGATGGAACAAAAAATGCTGTTCAAGCAGGTGATTGATTTTCAGAAAGCGACTTTCGACAATTCTTTCAAGGCAATGACAACGCTTCAGGAACAGGGCGAAAAGATGGTTGACATGTTTCTGCAACAGGCATCATGGCTTCCCGAAGAGGGAAAAAAAGCCGTGACCGACTGGATCAGAGCTTACCAGAAAGGCCGTGACGATTTCAAAGAAGCTGTGGAGAAAAATTTCGTCAAGGTTCAGGACTTTTTTGAAGGTTCCCGGAAAGAATAAAGAAAGTGAGAAAAGAGAAGTGAAGAAAGGGAAACAGCATTCCGATTCTCACTTTTCACTTCTCACTTTTCAATTAAAAGCGGGTTCTGGCAGTTTCGGGAAATTTTCAATTCTCACTTCTCTTCTCATTTTCAGAGTGCAGAATACATCTTTTACCCTATTGACCTGAGACTCTGTTTTATGAGAAAGAAAAACAAAAGTGAAACGGGTTTCAAACCCGCTCTACCCTGTTTTATGAGAACTGAATATTCACTTCTCATTTCTCACTTAAAAGTAGTAGGGTGGGCAGCAAGCTGCCCACCCTACTGAACTGTCTTTACCCTGGAGGTGATAAAATGTTAAATTTTAATTCTCTGGAACGCGGATGCTCTCTGGAAAAGCTCTCGGAAAATATCCTGTCGCCGATTGAAATGCTCACCCAGCAGGTCAGTGCCACACAGAATTATTATGCGGGACTTTCGAAATATGTAAATGATTTTCTGCTTCCATATCTGGCTTCCACCCATTATTTCGCGGGTGTGGAGCAGATGAAGCTTATGAAGACCTCGCCCTTGGAAAGTCTTCAGTCTTATATGGACCTGATGGGCTTCAATATGGATGTTTCCAACAGATTCTTTACCGGCAGCATGAGAGCCGTCAACGAATACAACAACAAAGAACTGCAGAATGCGCTGGCTGCCTGGTTCAATACGGTTTTCGGTCTCGAAGGCGAAGACATAAAAGGGTTTATGTCCCGGCAGGCGAAAATGATAGACGCTGTAGCCAATGTTTATCCTCAGGCAATCAGGGATGTGGAACCGGATTTCGGATTTCATTTCGAGCGGGGCGGGAACCTGAAAATTGCCGAAACCGACCGTTTCATCGTGTATCAGATCGCTCCCACAGACAAAAGCGTCAAAATCAACGAAGCGGGCAAACCGATTCTTATTCTGCCGCCTTATGTGCTGGGAGCCAATATTCTGGCATTTCTGCCCGGCGAGCAGAGAAGCTACACCCATTGTTTTGCAAACATGGGAATTCCGACCTATATCCGAATTTTAAAGGATATACACATCACTCCTCCGCTTCAGGTCATGACCGCGGAAGATGACGCACGGGATACCCGGTTTTTCTGTGAAACCATAAAAGCCAGACACGGGAAACCCGTAACCCTGAACGGTTACTGTCAGGGCGGTTTTGCTGCCTTGTGCAATATTCTTTCCGGCGAATTGGACGGACTCATAGACGTTCTGATTACCTGCGTTTCCCCTGTTGACGGGACCAAAAGTGTGGGGCTGTCCTCTGAATTTCTGAAAGCCCTGCCCCCGCGGTTCAATGATCTGGCTTACGGAACAAAGACTTTGCCAAACGGCAACAAAGTCGCGGACGGAAATCTGATGGGATGGGTATATAAACTCAAAAGCATCGAAAACGAAGCCCCGATGGTTGTGTTTTTCCGGGATATGATGATGCTGAGTCCGAAAAACGGCGGAGAAGTCAAAATCAGCAAAAGCGCGGCTGCGATCAATTACTGGCTCGGCAATGAACGCACCGACCTTCCTCTTGCCATCACCCAGATGAGCTTTGATTCTTACAATACGCCGATTACCAAAGACGGAACCCTGCCGACAACCATGTTCGGACGGAAACTCAATCTTCACCGGCTGAAAGAAAAAGGTATAAGATGGCTGATCTGTTACGGGGAAAAAGATGATCTGGTGGAGCCGGCAGTTGCTCTCGCGGCATTGGAACATATCGAGGCAGAAGTCACTGTTTTTCCCAAAGGGCATGTGGCTGCCGCTACCTCATGGTCCAACCCCAAATCACCCTACGCACTGCATACCCGTTTCGGCGAAGACCGCCGCTATCGGGGTCCGGTACGCTTTCAACTGGATCTGGACAACGAACTGTCCGGAACTCCGGTCACATCCTGATGTGTCGGAGCCTCGAAGTTTTGCAGCTTCGGGTCTCCGAAAGATGTTTGCCGAGAAACTGTAATGACAGATGAGAAATTACTTTAGCAACCCCAGGGTTTATTTCAATAGAATTGGGTTTAACCCATCCTATGAGGAAAGCGTAATGACAGATGAAAAATTTTTAGAGTTCTGGGGAAATTTTCTGCTCAGTGCCGCACGCGGAAAAAAGCAGGCAGAAGATGTAGGGACATGGACCCGGCAATATTTCAAAAGTATGAATCAGATCATGGCGGCATCGCAAAAAGGCTTTTCTGATTTAAACGAGTTCTCGGTCATGTTCCGGAAGTTTTACGGTCTTGATCATATTCCGGAACAGAGTCCGGAATATGAAAGCAGGATGAAAACGTCAGCTTCGGATTTTCAGAAATCACTCAATGACTATCTCGGAATGATGGGAATGGTTTCCAAAGCAGAACATGTGGCTCTGGTCAGAAAATACGAAAAGCTGAAAGAAAAATGTGCAGATCAGGAAGAAACCGTAAGACATCTGCGTATGCTTCTGGATACCAAAGGCACGGTGCAGGGAGAAGCTGTCAGAACTTTGCAGGATATTATGAAAGACCAGACCGAACTGTTTCGGAATATGATGGCAGGAATCGGTCAGCAGACCGGCAAGGAAAATCCGCCGGATAAAACAGGCCCGGGTCAGCAGATTGTGCTGAAAGAAAATACAAAAAAAGGAGAAAAAGAAGATGATAGACACAAAACATGTAATCAGACAGATGGTTGATTTTCAGAAGACCGCTTTCAATGCCTCTTTCAATACCATTAAAACGGTTCAGACGAAAACAGAAAAGGCCATGGATATTTTCGTAAATCAGGCGTTCTGGATTCCCGAAGAATGGAAGGGCGCGTATGTGAACTGTTCCAAAGCCTATCACACCGGCTGCGATGCTTTCAAAAAGAATGTGGATGCCGGGTTTGAAAAAATAGAAAGCTACGTCAGTCAGAACTGATTTCGCAGGATTTCTGATATATAGATGACGCAACCCTTCAAAGTGCGTTTGCTTTCAGCCGGGGGATTTTATCCCTCGGCTTTTATCTATGTGAGGCGAACTGTCTGTCTATATGTATCATCACCGGGGTTTCCTCCTTCACGCCTGTATCTGTTCGGGCAGGATTTTTCTGTTCATAGCAGAGTCCATACTTCCGAGTCATCCATCCGAGAACTATCGGGCTTCTGACTTTCCCGTAATATGCACATGTCCTGCAATATCTCCCGTTTATCCGCCGGATTGTCTCACACAGATAGGGACCGGTGCTGTTCATCGCCTGATATATTTTTGCATCCGTCTCATAAAAATCATATCCCGGATACGGTTCTGAAAGTATGTGGGAAAGCCTTGTCCCGTCTTTGCATCTTGCCGAAATCGTCAGCAAAATGTACCAATCCGGTTCAGGCAGGCCGGCAGCATCATTTCTGCAATGAGCGATAAAAGCGCATCCGGCTGCAATTCGGGCAAAGTCGGACATTGGATAGTCAGAGATATATGGAGAGACATTTGCGCTCCGACAGCTTTCCGGCAAAGCTTTCGACAGATTCCATTCCGATATCACTCTGTCTAATTCCGATTCGCCGATTTTCCTGATATCCGCCAACATATCCCATTGATCTGCAAAAGGTTCTGTAAATCCCGAATTCGGATTTAAGAATAGGGTATGCCCTTTTCTGACGGCTTTTCCCTGAAACGGCAAAGCAATAAGATTGCCGAACCCCTTTCCCGAAAGCCTGTCCTGATTCGGAAACAGACGGTCAAAACTTGAAATCATCTCATCGCCTCCGATGATTTCTGCTTCCTGAAGCATCGCAAACGTGACTCTTCGGGCTTTCCACGCCGGAACAGGCCTTTCAAAGAAAATGAAGGCATGATATCCCTTGCCGGATTTTGATCTTAACGCATAACTCGGAATATCCTGCGCTTCACACACTTCGTAAAAGCCGAGTACATCTTCCAGCGGTGTCCGATCCTGCCTGTGATTGTCAAAGTCCGCCGCTATAAAACAGCAGGACATTTCTTCAAACAGCGGATATACGCCGAGAATATGCTTTCCCTTGAAATGGTCAAGAATGAGCAGATCCGAAAGCGGCGCATATTCGGCATTAGTGCAAGTTATACAGGCGCATTTTTTTATTCCTTTCTGACATTCGGGACGTCGCCATTCACTACGGCATATCGGACTGTATCCGCTTCTGCCGGTTGTGACAGATGTCCAGTGCCTCGGAACAATATCCTGCCGTCCTGCAAAGATTTCTCTGAAAAGTTTGACAGTGTCAGTCTGTTTTTTCATTTCCGCACTCCTCTCCCAATCTGCTATTACGACCCCGGACAGCATTTTTTCAAAACGCTTGATAAATAAAACCGCAAATAAACGCCGATGTTACGCAACAGTAATTTTTCCCCCTTTTTTAAAGGGGGATGAAGGGGGATTTTCAAAGCGGCGGCACAGAAAATCCCCCCTGCCCCCCTTTAAAAAAGGGGGATTCAGGCAATGACTGCCTAAGATGAGTTAATAAATAAAACGTGAGTTCGACATAATTTTTTACCGCAAAGGACGCAAAGGATACGCAAAGTACGCTGTGAATGCACAATGTCTGAGTTTTTTCCGCTCCGGCAAAGCGGAAATAAAAATTATTGCGCTCTTTGCGGCTTCTCTGCGTCCTTTGCGGTAAGTTTTTATATGAAAATCAGGCAGTTTTATATCGAACTCACGTTAAATAAAAGCTGACGCTGTTTTTTTTACATTTGTCAAATCCCGAAATTTGTTTTATGCTTTCAGGAACGGGAGCGATGAATGGAAGATCGGAAACATGAAGAAAAAACAGAGGATTGGCTTGCATGTCAGGATATTCGGGAGGTGCTTTCAAAGGCAGCCCGCTCGGTGATGAAGGATGCTGCCTCCAAAAAACTTTCCGCGGGATTTTTTCATCATGACGTTTTTCTGCGGGATTCGGGATGGGATGTTTCAGAAGATATCCGCTCGGAACTGATTCTTTTTCTCCTTGAAAACAAACTGAAACTTCAGAAAATACTGAGTTCGGGAAAGAGTCACCAATATCTCAGAAAAGCCTTTGTCAATTACTGGATAGAAAAGACCCGTGGTCCGATGAAAGATCCCATGCGGTATATGTACAAACACGCCGCAGACCTGCTGAGAACATCGGAACAATTTCAAACGGTTGCCGGAATAAACGGGGGCTTGTCTTTTGGCTTGCCTTCAGCCTGTGTCCGCATTCCGAGGCTGTCTGCCGAAGATATAGAAATGATCGCTTTGCCGGATACTTTCAGCGGAACTCTGGCTTATCAGTCCGTGAATAAGAAAAAGACTTTGCTCTCCCTTGCCGAGTATTTTCGGGATCGGGTTTCCGAAATGTGGGAAAACAAACCGGTCTTCGTTGATCTCAGGGATTTTATCAATTGGCTTTGCCGCTATGTGCCGATGACTCTGCCTGTATTCCATGAGACAATTTTCGGACAAAACGCATCGGAAAAGATAGCGGATGAGCATTCTGCCGCAGACAGGATATATTTTGATTACGAATCGGTGAAAAAATGGGCCGTGGAATTTGCCGGCAGCCTCGATGAAAAGGAAAAAACAGTATTTGCACTGCGCTACGGCGAGAATTTCAGCCTGAAAAAAATTGCCGAAAAAACAGGCTACAGCGGAAGTTCGGGACCCAAATATCTCCTGAAACAGGCAGAATATAAGTTGTGTGCTTTTCTGAGACATCTTCCCTGGCTGTCCCCGGATGACCTGAATATCGAAGCATTTGCGCTGTTTCGGGAAACATTGCTTTTACTCCTGAGAGAAAGGAAAAACCCTCATGTACAGCCGTAGAACCGCCCTGTCCCGGGCGAAGCAATACCGCACCTGCCCGCCGTCATTCATCGCTGAAAATCCGCGTTATCAGGAGAATATGCGGCAGCATCGGGAGATATGTCCGTATTGCTCAAGCCGGATTGCAGAAGATATCAAAGTGTGGGAGATATTGGCAACAGTCCTTCCCAAGCCTGAATATAAGAGCGAAAGAGAGATTCGAAAAGAGATACTACAAGGACAACTTCGATATATTCGCTCCGATCTGGGCAGATGGCAAGGCAGGTATTTCTATAATACGCCGCTGGTTCTGGTCTTGGCAGCAGCCGGGGATGTTTCGGAAGAAGTTTCCGTGGTGCAGACTTACCATGATGTTTATCTCGCGGGTCCCGGAGACCTGATTCTCTCATACGAGCAGACCGGAACCGGGGAGTTATTTGCAGAATGCCGGAATATCTATACTGTGAAAGCAAGTGATTTGGATATGCCTCAGGGTCAGATAAGTTCTGATATTATAGAAGCAATCAAAAAACTGGAGCAATTCCCTGAAGCCTATCCGGACTGGGCATTGCACCCAAAACCGCTCACTGCCGATGATGCCCGTATCGCCTTCAGGGAAATCGAGGCTGAGACCGCTTCTGTCTTTAAAAGTGGGAACGAGTGTGTTTTCACCATTGACAAAGAGACAGGGTTGTGAAATAGAACCGCTCTTACTCAGCAGATCGAAAAGTTTCCCGAAATGCCCGCTTGGGATTGACAAATCCCAGGCATTTCAGGCGGATTTGTCAATCCGCCGCTGTTCAGACAACTTGACCGGCAAGCGATAACCCTCTGGTCACTGACCCCGAAACTATGCAAATTAAAGACTATATCATTGAATTTCTCGATCTTTTCGGCGAAGCTTCCCTGCTCGGAAAGGCTTTTTATGCCATTGTCGGAAACGGTTCCGGAGAGACAAAATTTTCAAGGCTGCTCAGAGCCGCAGGATATGAGCATAATGCCGAAGGCTTTTTTTCGGAACTCATCCGTCAATTGGACAGATCATGCAGCAATGATCCTAAAGCGATAAAAATTAACGGTATAGTTTTGCCGCCGATGCTGCTTGCGGCTGTTCTGGAAAAACTCATTCCCGGAGAGACATTCGTTTCGATTAAGAATGCGGCTCAATTAGAAGCACTTACGAATATCACTGTTGAGGAAAAAGACCGTGCAGACATGCAGAAAGTAATTGATACCTATCCGGTACGGCTTTCAACTCACGTGATACGTCAGATGCGCGTTTCAAAGGCTGTGTCTTATCAATATCTGCCATTTGCCGGAGAACTGAATCCCGCAGGAGTAATTCATACATGGATCGGCAATTTCCACAGGGGGCTGCTGGAACAGATGTATCACAACCGGGCAATTTTTCTCCTGAATATGACTTGCCCGACTTATTGCAGATTCTGTTTCAGAAAACACAGGGAATCGCGGCATCAGCCTGATCCCACGATCAGCGAGATAAAAGAGGCGGCAGAGTATATCAGACAATCGCCGGATATTAAAGAACTTCTGCTGACCGGCGGAGACCCTTTTCTTAATAAGACAAACCTGAGATATGCCATAGATGAACTGTCAGAAATTCCTCACGTCCGGACGCTCAGGCTCGCAACCCGTTCTGTTTCGTATTATCCGCACCTTTTCTGCGCTGACAATTCCGAATGGCTGACTTATCTCAAGATAAAGAATCTGAAATTGCAGCAGCAGGGCAAACAGACAGAGATTGCAGTCCATTTTGTTCACCCGGATGAGATTTCGCCGAAAAGTCTCGCTATTATTTCCGAACTGACGAAAAACGGAATAAGGGTTTACAATCAGACGCCTTTTCTGAATGACTGCAATGACAGAGGTCCTGAACTGACAAAGCTTTTCAGCCTGCTGAGAGGCGCAGGAGCAGAGAATCATTATATTTTCGCTCCTTGCAGTCCTATCCGGGGAAATCAGGTTTATCGTACCCCGATTTCGAGAGCAGTAACAGTTGCGGGCTATCTCCGGGCGCATCTGTCTGACCGTGCTGTTCCGCGGATCTGCATTTCCGCTCCTATAGGCAAAGTGGAATGGCACAGCAGCGGATGGGCTGTGGAAAAAGACAAAGACGATGAGCGGTATATCTGGGTCAGAACTCCTTATACGCCGGAGTATTTCGAATCGTTTGCTCCCGGAGTCCGAAATCTCGACAAGGTTCGGCTGAACCCGGAAGGCACGCTGGATGCCCGTTACATGACAGATATCGGAGATGATTCTCTGTTTTCAGGTTCGAGAATCCCGGAAATGAGAGATAAAAAATCCTCGGATATGAAGGCATTGAGAGATATTCAGGCAACAGCACTCAGGGATCAGAGATGTCCGCAAAGCCTTGTCCGTACCGGTTCTTCTGCCTGCTTCAGAATCCATGAAACCCGTGCGGAAATAGATTCGGAAGCTTCGGAAAAAGACTTCGAATACATCGGAAAACATGAGAATATCACAGATGTCGTCATTGCATCCGAAAAAGACGCTGTAGAATCACTTTACCATATTGCCGGAAATATCCGGCGACTTTCGGAAATTCCTCACGTCAATGCTGTCAGGCTGCGGAGTCTGCGATTCAATTACTCGCCCGAAAAATACACCGGTGCAGTTATCGGGAAATTGGGCAGTCTGAACAAACTCACAATCGTCAATCCCCTGAGATTGGAGATCGAGACACAGTTTCTGCATTCGGAGGAATTTCAGCCGGGTCATGCACTGCTGGCGACCGCTTTACGCAACAAAGGCATTACGGTATATAACAATACGCCGCTTTTGTCCGGCATCAATGATATTCCCGAAGAAATCAGCCGGATTGCTTTCCGGTGCAGAGAAAGCGGAATTGAATTTCATCATGTTTATATAGCGGGGCTGCCTTTGCAGAAACTGCGGAATGATAATATCCCAAAATCTGCATGGATTGATACTTCCGATGTGATCGCTGTTGCAGGCTGTGTCCGCAGACAGGGCAGCGGCAGGGAAATACCGAGATATATTATCCGCACCGAACTCGGGGAAGCTGATTTCGGGCTGACATCGGAACTGTATAATGATAATGATAAAGGAAATCTGAGGATCAGGCTCCTGCCTTATTCTCTGTCTTATTACCGGCAGATGGATCCGGATTTTTCATTGCCCGAATACGCCGAAACCGACGAAAAGGGCATTCCCGATATTCCTGTATCCGGTTTGAGAAAAACAGGAGATTTTCTGCTGTAGCTCACACTACCGGACAATTTTTCAGATACTTCTGCTGAAACAGACACAAAACGGCTTGCGTCTGTTTTAAGCCGGGGCGTTTTACAGTAAAACGATTTTTCAAATCGTTTTTTTGCATAAAATCAGAATGTTATCATTTTTTGTCCGGTAGTGTGGCTGTAGCTATAAAACGATTTGCAAAATCGTTTTACGCGGAGCAGGACGATTTTGCAAATCGTCCTGTTTCTCGATGACGGCAGATGAGCAAATGATGAAACGATTTGCAAAATCGTTTTACGGACCGAAAAAAGAAGAAATATGAAACAAGCCAATCTAGCCGCATTTCCGAGAGTAGCGGATTGCTTTACGCCGCTACCGCCCTGTCATTTCAAAATAAAAAATGCTTTATATTTTTCTCAAGTTAAAACGAAATCTGAAAATTTATGAATAATTCGGACAGATACTTGACAAAATATAAAATTCGATTTATACCTTAATTTTTTAGGAGGTTATCTGTTCTTATTATTAAATTTATTATTTAAAATCTTAACAAAAATTAGGAAGGGGGCTGTTATGTCTGAACACAATAATAATATTGATATATTGATTAATATATTGATCTGTCTTGTTTTCTTTATAATAATGCCTGTATCTCTTGTTCTGGCTGAGGATGAATCTCAAAAAAATTCTTATTACACACATCCTGATTATCAGAAGTTTATGCCTAAAGTGATCGGTATTCTTCCGATGGATAACCTTTCTTTGGAACCGGAGATTGAAACCTTTTTATATCATGAGGTTTATAACAGGCTGATAGCAAAAGGATATATAAGAGTTTCAACAGATAAAATCCTTGAGAACATGGGAAAGCTGGGCATTCAGACTCCGGGACAGATTTCAGGCATTTCTCCTCAGACATTGGGCAAGGAATTGGGATGCGATGCGATTTTAAGAGGGGGAATCGAGCAGTCTGCTGCAGTGCATGGCGGCGTGTATGATGCTGTAGTGGTTTCATGCTCTCTGTATTTAATTCACTGTCCGACCGGTGAGGTTTTATGGTCCTGCGAACAGTGGAGAACCGCTCATCGGCAATGGCAGTTGGATCCTTTCAATGCCTTGATAAATATAATTGCCCATGAAAAAAGTTCCAGAAAAGACAGAGTAGCATGGCTGGTTCACGAGATGCTGAAAACCTTTCCGGATGGACCGATCCGTGTGGTAAACGAAGATTTGTTAAATCAGGCCGTTGAAATAAAATCCAAATAGGTATGAAAGGAGCGTTCCCCCGCCTTTCAGTCGGGTATGCACCGGATGAAAATCCGAAAAAGTCGGGAACGTAAAATCAGCAACTTATGATGATTTACATGGGAGAATAAAAATGAAAAAATATATTGTTTTCTCGATATCTTTGTTTCTTATTGCCGGAGGATGCACCTCTGCGCCCCCGAATGTTCAATTTTCAACTCCGGAATCGCCGACAATTCAAATTCCTGTAGAACTTCAGCATCCCTCGGGAGAGAAAAAACTGGTTGCCGTGGCCGGGATTGAAAACAAAAGCATTTACCGGGCGGAAAACCTCTGGGATGTGGCATCGGACCTGCTCACCACCCGCATTGTGGATATAGGATATTTCAGAGTGACAGACTGGCAAACAACAAAAAGCAGGTTTGATCACCTGAGTCTCCAAAATGCCAGTCTGGTCAGCAGTCCGGATAAGCTTGTGACTGTGAGAAACGAGCTGTCATGCGATTATTTTTTAGGCGGCTCCGTCACCTTTTACGATGTCACACAGACCGGTCAGGTGAGTGCGATATCGAAAAACAAGACGATTACCACGACGATCCGGGTGGATTTATGGTTGCAGGACAGTCAGACCGGCGAGTATCTGAGTGCCGCATTCGGAAACGGAAGGGCAGAACAGCAGTATTCCGGGGGACTTTTGGGCGGAACTGTCGGCACCTGGGATGCCAATGCGGCAAACAAAGCCCTGACCCTCGCCATTGACGACGGACTTGTCAGCTTACTGAAAACCTATCAGGAACGTCAGAAAGAACGGCCGTCTTTGAAAACAGCAGCGTCTGCATCTGTTCAGCCTGTTCCCGATATATCCGCAGCGTATAAGCCCCAACCTTTACAGCCCTCAGTTCCTGTTTCTCTGCCCGATTCTCAGCCGGCAACCACGGCGCCGGCATACTCCGAACCGGTTCAATACCCGGCTCTGCCCCCGCTCATTCCCAACCGCGCAGTCAATATTCCCACATCGGCATTTCAGCGCAAATGCAATAAATGGGCAATTATCGTCGGGATAGGCCAGTTTGTGGACAGACGCATCAATCGTCTGGATTATACCGGCAAAGATGCTCTGGCGGTCTATAATTATCTGATTGACCCCAATTACGGACGGTTTATGAAAGAGCAGGTCTTTTTGATGCTTAACGAAAACGCAACCACTTTCAACATCAAAGTCGCGCTGGATCTGGTCAGCAAATATTCAAAACCCGGAGACATGGTGGTTATTTTTCTCAGCACTCACGGAACACCGGGCGACATGGATGTGGAAGGAATCGGATATCTGGTGACTTATGATACGCTGGTGGACAGCCTGTATGCCACGGCATTTAATATGACCGAACTGGTTGAGACGGTCAATAAACGGATCAAAGCCGATACCGTGGTGACATTGGCAGATGCCTGTTACAGCGCCGGATCATTCAAGAATCTGAAATTTCTCAAACTGAGAGGCGCGAAAAATCTGGTTGTCCAGTCCGAAGTTCAGAGTATCCCGAGGGAAATGGTCAAAGCAAGTCTGGAAAAAGAAAGATTGGGAGTGCCGGCAGATACGGTTCGGAATTTATCTTCCGGAACCGGAAGAATTTTTATCACCTCAAGCCGGTCCAATGAAAAATCATGGGAATCCGACACACTGGGACATGGTTTTTTTACTTATTTCCTGATTGATGCGCTGAAAAAAAAGAACGGGATGATTCCTATACAGGAAGTATTCGGTTATCTTGAGCAGGAACTTCCGAAAGCCGTGATGAAAGAAAAGGGAGAACCCCAGCATCCGGTTCTCGGCATAACAAAGATCAAAGGAGATATTATTCTGGGGGTAACTCCCAAAACAGAGATGCAATAAGCCGATTTTCAAGTTTTTTGTTATACTGCCCGCCGGAATAATTTGCGTTTTTGTAAAACGGTTTTGCAGACCGTTTTATCGGCAAAACGACTTGCAAAGTCGTTTTACAGAAATTCGAAAAGCTCAGATTATGACGACGGAAAAAATATTTCCGAAAAAGCAGGAACGACAGGCAGGAGGTCTGATTTGCCCTGTCAAAATACTCTCTTTTCCTTATTGTTTTTTCATCGGAATAGTGGAAAAACAGCATCTGATGAATCATAAGCCGGGAGATTCTGACCTATATATATTGTCGGACCGGCTCTTGTTCATCAGAAGCGGCTGAAACCTATAACAACAGGAGGAAAAATCAATGAATTTCATTAAATCGTCAAGGGTAGCAGGCATCATGGCAGTCATGGTGATGATGATAACACCTGCCGGATTCTGCGGATGTGCCGCTCCGCCGGTCGTAATTGTCCAGAATGATCAGGCTGATCTCCATTTCAAGCAGGGTGTGAATTACGCAAGCCGTTCGGATCATGAAAACGCAGTTCTCGAATTCGAACAGTCCATCTCAATCAGACCGACCTCCAAAGCTTATGCCAACATGGGGGTCTCGTACATGAAGATGGGGAAAAACAACAAGGCATTGAATGCCTTGAAAGCGGCTGTGGGCATAGACAGTTGCGATGCTTTTGCCCAATACAATCTGGCCGCACTTTATTCTGTCATGGACCAGACCGATCTGGGAATTGATGCTTTGGACAGAGCGCTGCAATGCGGATTCAACAATTATGACGCTATCCGTTTTGACGCGGATCTGAACAATCTCCGGGGGGTGCCTGAGTTCAGAAAGATGCTGGAAAAGCATAAAGTTTTTCTGCAATAAACCTGTCTTTCCGTGTCAGGTCAGCCCCATGCGGAACAGAGAGAAATTGATGCTGAAAATTCTACAGTACCCGGAAACTGTCTGTCCTGCAACCTGACCGGAAAGATATTCGAATAAACCTTTAACCCATAATTTCAGACGGCTAATGTAAAAAGGAGGTAATCATGAACATGATCAGAACAGTCAGAGGAATTGCGGCAGGGGTGTTTGCTGTCGGATTGATGATCTGTCAGCCCGCAGACGCGGGTCAGAAACGGGGCGCAAAAGCCCTGTTCTATGATCCGGGCGCGGCCGGAACCGTACAGCATTCGGGTTCTTCGGGTTCCGGCCCGGGAGGGGCCTTCAACTCCAGGGTAAGCAGAGAGGGAGGAGACGGCGCTTCTGTCAATCCCATATCCAACTACTATGACAACCTGAATCCGGGAGTCATGTACTGGATCGAACTGATCCGGCCCGGCGGAGGAATTACCCGTGTGAGCAATGACAGAGTTTTCCGCACAGGGGATCAGATTCGGATTCACATCAGCACCAACTCGGACGGATACATGCATGTCATGCACCGCGGTTCCACAGGTGCGGCACAGATATTGCCTGTATCCGGAAGCCCCAACGGTGAAGTGGCAATCGGCGCGGATTATGTGGTTCCGTCCAACGGGGGATTTCTTCGCTTTGACAGCAACCCCGGACAGGAAAACCTGAAACTGGTTTTTGCCTCGGTCAAATCTTCAAACGATGTACTCAGTTCAATGAAACGGGTGGTTGTGCGTGAAGCTTCTTCGGTCCCTGCCCAACTGGTCGCCCTTGCGAACCAGTACGGCAACAGTCCGAACCGTGCGGTTTACACGGAAAGCGGCGGCAAGGATCTGGTCATGGTGGGATACAATGCGCCCCCGCCTGATACTTCAGGATACAGAGGACTCAGCCGAGATATGAACAGCTTAGGCGGCAATGCAGGATATCCTCAGCAGCAACAACAGGCTTACCCGCCGGCAGGATACCCTCAGCAGCAACAGCAGGCTTACCCGCCGGCAGGATACCCTCAGCAACAGCAGGCTTACCCTCCACCGGCCAATATCAGCCAGAATGTGTTCAATATTTCCGGAATGCCTGATTTCAGGGTAAACGAGGCGGTTTATGATGCCCCCGGAACATATACGGTGAACACCTCCGGCGGAGCGGTCAAGGAGCCGGTGGTTGTCGAGATTGTGCTGAACCATCATCCCTGATCTGAATTCCGCGATCAGCAAACTATGGTGTAGGGTGGGCAAGCCTGAGAACCGCTTTTTGCTGCTGTAGAATAAATCAGGCTCTGCCCACAGAGCAGGTCAGAAACCGAGTTTCCTAAAGAAACTCGGTTTCTTTTAAAGACGCGGATTTATTATACTGCCCACCGGGATAATCTGCGCTTTTGTAAAACGGCTTTGCAAGCCGTTTTTGCCGATAAAACGATTTGCAAAATCGTTTTACAGAAAATTCGGAAAGCTCAGATTGTGCCAGTGGTAAGAATAACCCGAACAAAAAAGGAGAAATCATTCATGAAGCGTTTCAGGTCAAACAGCTTGGCGCAAATTCTGGCGCTGATTGCAGCGGTTCTGATTGCAGTCCCGCTGAACACTTTTGCTCAGGGTCCTGCAACCCAAATAAAGCCCTTGCCTCTTGAATACTTCGTTTCCGAACACAGGATCAAAGTCAGTGCGGATGTTGCAGACGAAGCAGGCATCAAACTGGTCCGATGCTATTTTCGAGCCGCGGGGCAGGCGGATTATGTTTTTGTCCAGATGGATCCTGCAAAGGGGAATACTTATGAAGGTATTCTTCCCAAACCGGATACGGACACTCAGACGCTGGAATATATCTTTTTGGCAGTCAACCAAAAAGATCAGGTGGTAAAAACCGAGATATTCAAAGTCGAAAAAGGTGAGGGAAAAGAAGTTCCGGAATGGCAGAAAGTCACTTCGGAAGGTGAGATCAGGGTCAGCACGGAATTGGCAAAGGCTCCCGAAACATTGCCGGGTTTCAAAGATTCTATCACTTTGGATGCGGTGGAGTCTGCGGGACGTTTCGGTACCGCAGTCGGGATATATCTGCTGATTGATACAGGATCGGGCGGCTCTGCCGCTCCCGCGGCAGAAGAAAAAATCCAGCGGTTTCAGGAAGCAAACAAAGCGAGTGTCGGTAAAGAATCAGCATCAGGATTATCAACCAAGGCTATTGTCGCGATAGCAGCAGGCGTAGTTGCCGGCGGAGGGGCTATCGTTGCGCTTGCCGACAACGGCGGAGACGAAGACAGCGATGATCTCGCTATCGAACTTTCCGATTCGCCGCCTTTTTACTGCGGAGGAAGCATTCGCTTTTCTGCTTCGGGAGGTAAAGAACCTTATAAATTTCTTGCCAACAATGAGGTCTTTGCTGAAGGCGGCAATACAGCAGTGTTTGAAACTGAAACCCTGTTTAACGCCACGGGTAAGTGTCCTGATAAAGTAGAGATCAGAGTAACAGACGGTAACGGGGATAATGCTTCGAAATTCGTTGAAATACAACCCAATGTGAATATCACCTTACCCCAATAGCCTGTCAACATATTGACGGGCTGTTCGTAACCCAAAATTCGGAGGAAGAAAATGAAAAAGACTTTTCAATTTTCCTTTGTTCTGCTGGCAATGATGCTTTTGGCTTCATGCAGCGGCGGAGGTTCGGATAGCGGGCTGTCCGATAACTCTGCCGGTACGGAAACGGTTTTTGTCCGAATGAATGCCCGTTCCAACTCGGATATTGCTTCTGTAAAGGTTTATGTCGAGGTGCCGGATGGTGATGAAATCGAAACCGGGCTTTTTTCTTCGGAAGAGCCGGTTTCCATTTGCGTACCCCCGGGCCCAGACCGTGTTTTTCATGTCAGCGCTTATGATAAAGAGGGCGCAAAGATTTACACATGGAAAAGTGGAAAATTGGAAATAGAAATAAAGAAGGAAGTTACTATTCCAATTAATACATGGACACCCTTCTCCCCCCCGGCCAACATCAAAGCAACAGCCGGTGACGGAAAGGTTTCTCTTTCATGGGATAAGGTGACGGAAGCCGTTTCTTATAAGCTTTATTGGAATAAAACGGGAAATGTCAGCAAATCGGATTCCGCGGTCAATATAGCGGGAAAAACATCCTACATTTCCGAAAACCTCGAAAACGGCATACCTTATTATTATGCAGTCACATCCGTGGATTCCGAAGGGGATGAAAGCAGGGAATCTGCTGAGTTTTCCGCGACCCCGAGCGCCTGTGCGGAAGGTGCAGACAAGGACGGGGACGGTTATTGCAGCGATGCGGACTGTGATGACGACGATGATCTTGTTCATCCCGGTACGGAGAAGAGATGCGATGACGCCAAGGATAACGACTGTGACGGAAAAAGCGACTCTGATGACCCGGACTGTCAATGTACAGACTGTCCCCCTACGACATGGTATAAAGATTCCGATGGGGACGGTTATCCCGACGGCGAACCCAGCCAAACACCGGATGAGGGTTACAGAGAGTTGTCGGAATTGAAGGATACGGAATGGGACTGTGATGACGGCGATGTTGTTGTTTATCCCGGGGCAGAGGAAATATGCGACGGCAAAGATAATGATTGTGACCGCAGCACCCCCTCTGACCCGGGCTGTAAAAAATGGTATAAAGATTCTGACGGTGACGGTTATTCTGACGAAACCCCCCCGAAAATATCCGATGTTCAGCCCGATGATGATCATTTCGAAAGTTCAGAATTGAAAGATATTTCAGGGGACTGCAATGATGACGATGCGGAAGTCAATCCGGATGCTGCTGAAGTTTGCGGAAACGGGAAGGATGAGGACTGCAAAGACGGCGATCTCTCCTGCGACGATGTTGACAATGACGGCGACGGTGTAACGGAAAATCAGGGCGACTGCAATGATAATGATGCGGAAGTCAATCCGGATGCTGCTGAAGTTTGCGGAAACGGGAAGGATGACGACTGCAAAGACGGCTCTCTCTCCTGCGACGATGTTGACAATGACGGCGACAATGTAACGGAAAATCAGGGCGACTGCAATGATAACGATGCGGAAGTCAATCCGAATGCAGTAGAAGTCTGCGGAAACGGGAAGGATGAGGACTGCAAAGACGGCGATCTCTCCTGCGACGACGTTGACAATGATGCGGACAGGTTCACGGAAAATCAGGGCGACTGCAATGATAACGATGCGGAAGTCAATCCGAACGCAGTCGAAGTTTGCGGGAACGGGAAGAATGACGACTGCAAAGACGGCGATCTCTCCTGTGACGATGTTGACAATGACGGCGACAGTGTAACGGAAAATCAGGGCGACTGCGATGATAACGATGCGGAAGTCAATCCGAACGCAGTCGAAGTTTGCGGGAACGGGAAGAATGACGACTGCAAAGACGGCGATCTCTCCTGTGACGATGTTGACAATGACGGCGACAGTGTAACGGAAAATCAGGGCGACTGCGATGATAACGATGCGGAAGTCAATCCGAACGCAGTCGAAGTTTGCGGGAACGGGAAGGATGACGGCTGCAAAGACGGCGATCTCTCCTGCGACGACGTTGACAATGATGGTGACCGCTACACAGAGAATCAGGGTGACTGTGATGACAGCGACGCCTCGGTTTATCCCGGTGCAAAGGAAATCTGCGATGACGGGAAAAACAACGACTGTGACAGTAAAACTGTTCTTTGTGAATGCACGGATGCCGACCAAGACGGGCATTTTGCGATAGCCGAGACCTGTCCTGACGGCGATGACTGCAATGACAGCGATATTGCGGTTTATCCCGGTGCAGAAGAAAAATGCAATGACGGGAAAGACAACGACTGTAACAGTGAAACTGTTCTTTGTGAATGTACGGATGCCGATCAAGACGGACATTATGCGATAGCCGAGACCTGTCCTGACGGCGATGACTGCAATGACAGCAATAAGTTGGCTTATCCCGGCGCACCCGAGATTGCCGGTGACGACATTGATCAGGATTGCGACGGTAATGATCCCCCTGTTGCAAATAATCCCCCGGTTGCAGATGCCGGAGAAGATCAAATTGTCTATATGGGCAATAGGATAACCCTTGACGGAAGCGGAAGCTACGAGCAAGACGAGGATATGCTGATCTATAAGTGGTCTTTCACTTCAAAGCCGGAAGGCAGCGAAGCACAGCTTTCTTCCGACTCTGTTGACAAGCCGACTTTTTCGGCAGATGCTGTCGGCGATTATGTAGTGCAGCTTATCGTCAATGACGGGAAGGTTGACAGCAGTCCGGATTCCATGACGGTTACGGTAGCGGCAGGCAACAGTCCTCCTGTGGCAAATGCCGGAGAGGATCAGACGGTTTTTCTGACAGATGCTATCACATCGGTATCGCTTGACGGAAGCAGGAGTTCCGATGCGGACGGCAATCCGCTGACCTATCAATGGTCTTTCACTTCGCAGCCGGAAGGCAGCGAGTCCGTAATTTACACTTCCGGCGATTCTGCAAAGCCCTATTTTATGGTGAATGTCATCGGCACTTACGAGGTGCAGCTTGTCGTCAATGACGGAAAAGTGGACAGTGAGCCGGATTCGGTAACAATTACGGTGGAAAGGAAAGTCTATTTCCCGGATGTGAATCTGAGGTCGGCGGTAAGTAAGGCGCTTGAAGCGCTCGGTATCTCGTCGCCCGAGGACGGATACTTTCTGGAGTCGGATTTGCTGAAACTGACTTCTTTGGAAGCCATAGGGAAAGGTATCGAAAACATCACGGGGCTGGAGTATTGCAAAAATTTGACATCGCTTAATCTTTGGGGTGATCCGAACAAACTTAGGATCACCGATATAACGCCGTTGAAAGGCTTGACCAACCTGACAAAGCTTCAGCTTAACGTCAATTTGATAAGCGACATAACGCCGCTTGCTGGTCTGATCAATTTGAGGGAACTTGGGCTTTTTGGCAATCAGATAAGCGACATAACTCCCTTGACCGGTCTGATTAATTTGACGAATCTTTTGCTTTATGACAATAAAATCGAAGATATAAAGCCTCTGGTTGATAACAGCGGAATAGGAGAGGGAGATGTTGTTAATCTGTATGATGTTCCTCCTCCGGGAGGGACAGGTACAGGAAACCCGTTAAATCCAACCTCATGCGATTATATTCTACAGTTGCAACGCCGCCGTGGTGTAACGGTGTATCGTAATTGCTCAACTACTTTTTAGTCCTTTTTAAGATGGGATAGAGGGTATTTAAAA
>DYRK01001004.1 GCA_020718785.1 Desulfatirhabdium butyrativorans
GGCTGTCTTTCAAATGCACCTTAAATTGACAATCAAAATCAATAGTGATACCTTCAAATGCTGGGAGTGATCCCATATTGCCCTCCTTGTTTATGGTTAGTTCGTCAAAACTATTATTATCATAAAAAGGGAGGGCAATTTCTACGACTTTATTCCCAAAGTCTCTTATTTCCTACGCTACCAAATATTTTCAGGATTTTCGTATGAGCCATCACATTGACGATCGTCAGCACCATCCGCTGAAAAGTTCGGACTTTGTCAGAAAGTATCTGACCGGCATTTTTTTAGTCATCGGCCTCATTGTGCTTTCAGTTTTCTGGAGTTTCAGTTACCGCTCCAAGGCCTTGATCGAGGCGCAACTGCTGAAGCAGGGGCAGGCTTTTTTTGAGGAAGTAATCATTACCCGTGAGTGGGCGGCCAATCATGGTGGCGTGTATGTCAAAATCGGCCCGAATACGGTGGCTAACCCCTATCTGCTGAAAATACCAGGGCTGAAAGTGGTGATCAAGGATGAGGATGGCGTGGCCTATACCCTCAAAAATCCTGCCCTGATGACCCGTGAGCTGTCAGAGATAGCCGACAAATATGGGGCTTTCAAGTTCAACATCACCAGTCTTAATCCCTTCAACCCCGCCAACCAGCCGGATTCGTTTGAACAGTCGGCGTTAACGGCGTTTACTCAGGGCAAGAAGGAGTATTACAGTTTCGAGCAGCAGGGAAATGAGGAGGTCTTTTTCCGCTACATGGCTCCCTTGGAGACCATGCAGCCATGTCTCAAATGTCATGCTCAACAAGGCTATGCAGAAGGCGATATCCGCGGCGGCATCAGTGTCAGTCTTCCGGCAACGACTATTCTCAAGCAAATTAAAGAAAACCGCGATTACATCATCCTGATCGGCCTCGGCATCGTTGGCCTGATTTTTGCCATTATCCGGTATGTGGCCCGGGTGTTTATCGCTGATCTGAACCGGGCGGAACAGCAGTTGCAGGAGATGGCTAGTCATGATTATCTCACTCATCTGCTGAACAGGCGTGCAGGCTACCAGCGGATATTTGAGGAAATGCAGCGTGCTGAGCGAGGCGAAAAGCCGTTGGTGTTCATCCTCTTTGATATTGATCATTTTAAACGACTGAATGACAGCTATGGGCATACCGCCGGAGATCTGGTTCTGAAACAGTTGGCGCTCAAGCTGCTGGCGGCGCTGCGTGATTACGATATCGCCTGCCGTTATGGCGGCGAAGAGTTTCTGGTTGTTGCGCCTGAAACTTCCGTGGAGCAAGGCCTCAAGCTGGCTGAACGGTTACGGGCGACGATTGCCTCGACCCATTTCAATATTGGGACGCAGGATCTTTCCGTCACTGTCAGTATTGGTGTTGCGCTGTTACAGAAAAAGGATACCATAGAAAACGTCATATCCCGGGCGGATACCGCCCTGTATCAGGCTAAAAACGGAGGACGTAACCGGGTCTGTGTGGCGGCGGAGAGTGCCGGCGCATGAACCTAAAAACGGTAGTTGGAAAGAGTGCTTTCACAAAAAACGGGGTCAGGTCTTGAAAAGTCATTTTTTCTGGTCCCGTGATCGGGGTC
>DYRK01000276.1 GCA_020718785.1 Desulfatirhabdium butyrativorans
TCAGCATCTTTTTCCGAAAAACGTATGCCAGACGCCGTCATATTCCAGCTTTTCCACAATTTTGACAGGATATTGCGACAGACGGGACTCGATATCCCTTGCCTCGCTACGTAGAAGTCCGGATAGAACAAACTGTTTTTTATGAAGAAAGCCTTCGGATTCGATCAGACGCCTCATCACATCATAATGAATGTTTGCAATCAGAAGATCCGCGGGATATGAGATAAAATCTTCTGCCCGTCCCTGCACAGCCAATATCTTGTCTTCGAGGCAATTCAGCCTCACATTTCCTGCAGCGGTCTTTACAGCCAGAAAATTGAAATCAACGGCAATAACATGACTGCATCCCAGACGTGCAGCGGCAAGGGCAAGCAGTCCGGTTCCTGTTCCGAGATCAAGCACGGTTCTGACAGTTTCCTCCCGATATGCACGAGTTATCACGTCCAGACAGTCGCGTGTTGTGGGATGCATTCCTGTTCCGAAAACCACTCCCGGATCCAGAAGAATTTTAAGATCGGACATCGGAGGAACAGAGGCATTTTCCCAGGGCGGCACAATGAAAAATCTGCCTGCCGCAAAAGGAGTGATTTTTCCTCCGTGCCAATCCTCATAGCTCATTCGGAATTCATCGGTAAGAATCAGTTCAGGATTCCCTGCCAGAAGTTTTTCTATCTCGTCAGGAGCCGGTTCCGAGAAAAAGAGAAAGGAAAAGCCCTCTTCTTCCCAGTTGCCGATAAATGCCGCGCCCAACTGCTCATCTTCCCTTTTCAAACGTCCCTGAATATAACAGATGTGCAGTTCGCGGCACGAATATGAGGGGACCCGGCATTCGGCAGCCTGTGTTTTGTCTCCCGAATGCCGGATGATATGCTCTTCTTTATTCATTTCAGAACCGGAGATCAATCCGTCTTATGCCTGGGCAGCTGATCCAGATACCATTCCATGGGATTCAGCAGTTCGAACCCCGAACTTTCCAATTTTTTCTTTACTTTTGACACGTTGTTTGTCAGAAGATAGGGAAAAACAGCGCGCTTTCCCTCATCCCAGTAACGCGCAACCAGAATACTCCCGAAAGATACATGTTCCTCGGTGATGGTATCCACAATCCGTTTCATCTGCCCCAGTCTGTTTTCCACCAGAATTCCCACCAGAATACCCGGTTCTCCGAGACCCAGAACATTGATGAATGCGCGCATCAGGTCACGGATGGAAATAATTCCTTTCAGTTTCCTGTCTTCGTCCACAACCGGAAAAGCTCCGAACCGCGTTTTCTGCATGAGCAGCAGCGCGTCCTGAAGCGTGTATAAAGGCGAAATCGTGACAACGTCTTTTGTCATCACATCTTTTACCTTGAGTTTTGAAAGCCTCTCTTTTTCTTCTTCGATATTGCAGCTGTCAACAAAGATAGACGGCATGGCGCTTCTCACGTCACGGTCCGTAATCACGCCCAGCAGTTTATCATCCTTGTCCACCACCGGGAGATGACGTATATTATGCTCCGCCATGACATCCTTTGCTTCGAGAATGCCGGCTTCCGGACCGATTGCAATCACATTTTTGCTCATTGACTGTTCAACAAACATAGTATTTCTCCTTCCGCTGTCTGTTTCAAAAAAACGAGAGGACTTTGCAGCCCTTTGTTCTTTCTATTTTTTACCCATCAGCATTTCAACATGATTCTTTCCCAGTTCGGGAAGACGAGGCAGACAGTAGCCTCCTTCCAATATGGAGATCAGTCTTCCGTCCGAATACTTGTCCGCCAGTTCGACCATTCTCCCGATTATCCACGAATACCCTTCGGTTGAAAGATTGATACCCGACATATCATCATCCACATGTGCATCGAAACCGGTGGACAGCAGAATGACTTCGGGACTGAACCCGTCAATTGCCGGGAAAAGGTCTCTTTCCATGAGTTTTTTGTACTCCGCGTCGCCCTGACCCGGCAATACGGGTGTATTCAGGGTGTATCCGAGACCCGCATCCGTGCCTTTTTCAAATTCGCGTCCTGTGCCGGGAAAGGCAAAAGAAGGATGTTCATGGATGGAGTAATAAAACACGCTGGGATCACGCTCGAAGATGTGCTGGGTTCCGTTGCCGTGATGGACATCGAAATCTATGATTGCGACTTTTCTGATATTCCACTCCGACTGAAGATATTTGGCAGCCACAGCCGCATTGTTGAAATAACAGAAACCCATTGACTTGTCAATTTCGGCATGATGCCCGGGGGGTCTCACAGCACAGAAGGCATTGTCAATTTTGCCTTCCATCATCAGCTTTATCGTATCCAGAATTCCTCCCGCTGCCAGCAATGCGATCTCGTAACTCGCGCCGCACATCTGGTTATCGGGATAATCCATTTCCGTCAGACCGTAAAGACATGACTCTTCAAAGCGAAGGATATACTTGATGTTATGAACCGCTTCGATCCATTTCTGCTGCGCCCGGCTTGCCTTGATCGGAGTCAGCATGGGAAGAAGACCGGCTTCTTCTAATCCTTTCCGAATCATTTTAAGCCTTTCGGGCCGCTCCGGATGATAGGGACCTGTATCATGAAGCAAATACCTGTCATCATACAAAAAACCTGTCTTTTTCATACCTCCTCCCCTTAAAAATCAGTTGTAAGTGCCGTACCGGGTACTGGGGACTGGGTGCTTGGTACTGGGTACCCATACCAAGTACCCAGCACCCAGTACCCAGCACCAAGCACCCAGTCCCCCGGCACTATATGATTATTTTTTCGAAAATCGAGTATGCTGCCTGCACAGCCTTGTTGTCCTCCGGCAGTTCCACAGTCGGCCGTCCGGTTGAATCGTATTCGGATAAGGTTTCATCTTCGGGTACGGTTCCGATAAATTCCAGTCCTTCCCCGCGGATGATGCTCATAACCTCGTCAGAGGGCTTGTCTTTTGCCTGATTGATAATCAGACAGTTTCTTCTGATACCGACATTGAGATTCTGTGCAAGCTTGTGAATCCGTATCGCTGCCTGAATCCCGCGGCGGGATGGGTCGGAAACGATAAGCAGAATATCCATATTGCGCGTGGTGAGCCGGCTGATATGTTCCATTCCGGCTTCGTTATCCATGACAATATAGGGATAATTGTCGGTAAGCCGTTCCAGAAATCCGGCAAGAAGCGTGTTCGCAGCACAGTAACAGCCTGTGCCTTCGGGCTGCCCCATGACCACAAGATCATAGTTTTCGCCTTCGGTAACAGCCTCCTCCAATTTCATGGAAATGAAAATATCTTTGGTCATGCCCTCGGGAACCTGTCCTTTTTTCATCTCTTCACGGGCATTTCCCAGTGTGTTCGATATATTAAGACCGAGTACCTCATTTAAGTTTGCATTGGCATCGGCATCCACTGCCAGCACAGGCTTTTTCCCTTTCCTTACCAGATATTTGATCAGCATCCCCGCTATGGTGGTCTTTCCGGTTCCGCCCTTTCCTGCCAATGCGATTGAAAACGGCATATAATCTGAGTTCCTTTCCCAAAAAATGATATGAAATCTATTCTTACCGCCTTCATAATTTGAGCTTTCCGAATTTTCTGTAAAACGCCCTATGCTTAACATAGACCCAAATCGTTTTGCCGATAAAACGGTTTGCGTCTGTTTTAGGCAGGGGCGTTTTACAAAAGCGCAGATTATGCTGGCGGGCAGTATATATACAGACTTCCGGAAATCAAATTTCGCAGGGCTACCGGGAGGGGATAATACTCTTTCGTATATCGCCGACCGGTAAGGCAGTGAAATTTGATTTCCGGAAATCTGTAGCAGACGATAATTAAAATAATCGGAGACAACAGTCAAGCAACTTTTTTTGTGCAATATCGTTTTATGACACCGATGTCCCGGACGGAGCAGGACGATTTTGCAAAATATCCCGATTTTTTTCAGGTGTGTCCCATCTTTTACACAAAAGCCGTCTGATCGCGGAGTTTCGCATTTTTTTTTACTGTGAATATTTCGCGTCTCTGTGTGGAACGCTGCTTTACTTTACAGTCAGACAGACGATTCTGATGACATAAAAAAAATCGTATATAAATATAATATGTTGGATTTATTTTATTTATATCTTAATTTTCATTTCATAAAAAAATTCTTGCTTTTTTATTTTATCAGCGATAAACAGATCAGGGATCTGTAGAAAAATGCTGATTCCCGTTTTCGCCGGAATAACAGCGGGACGGGACAGCCGCTTAACATCAGCAATACAAATGAATCGGAGGCGGCCGTAAGCCGAAACTTCGGACTGCCGGAGACAGACTGTTCTTTATCCTTTTTTATCTGAAGACTTATCCGCTTCGGCAGGTTGCGGCGGTTCTCTCCGGCATGAGCCTGAGTCAGACAGACATTCGGATTCACAGGCTTTCCGAGGTTATGAAAAGAACTCTCGGCGGCGGACCGTGTCTGCCCGGAAGAAATCCCGCCGCTTCGGAAGAAGCCCTGAAAAAATGCCCCGGACTTTCCTTTGTCGCTGACGGCACCGAAAGAGAAATACAGCGTCCGAAGGAACCGGAAAAACAGATAATTTTTTACAGCGGCAGAAAAAAGACACATGCGGTGAAAAACATTGTCATCTCCGATGCGGTCAGTAAAAAAGTCATATTTCCCAGCCGCACATGCGGGGGAAAAAAGCATGACAGAAAAATCTGCGGTGAGGAAAATCCGGCTTTTCCCGGGGGCAGCACGGTTTTCAGAGATACCGGATTTCAGGGGTATGAACCGGAAAACACAGTCTGTCATCAGCCGGAAAAGAGGTCCCCGCGGAAAAGAACTGCCGGCGGAAGATAAGATTTTCAATAAGATGATTTCCGGGGTCCGTGTCATCGCGGAGCATGTCATCTCCGGCGTGAAACGTCTCCGTATCGTCAGAGACGTGCCGCGGAACACAAAAGACGGTTTCGGAGACCCTGTCATGGAAACCGCCTGCGGACTGCACAATCTCAGAGTCACTTTCAGGGTTCCGAAACATCCGAAAAAAGACCCGGAGCCGCTATGGCACTGATTCCTTATTTCCGAAAATGTCTAATGATCCAGATGAATCTGCAGAGTTCCACACACGCGGACAGTCTCATGAAAGAGACCAATACCATTGTCGGAGATGCGGCGGAATCTATGCGGGAACTGATCAAATCTATGTCGGAAATCAACCGGTCCGGCGAAGAAACTTCAAAAATTATTAAAATCATAGATGAAATTGCCTTTCAGACCAACCTGCTGGCTCTGAACGCGGCGGTTGAGGCAGCAAGAGCCGGGGGCGCTGCCGGGGCAGGATTTGCCGTTGTAGCGGATGAGGTGCGGAATCTGGCAATCCGCAGTTCCGATGCTGCGAAAAATACAGCAGTATTAATCGCCGATACTATCCGAAAAGTTAAAGACGGGTCCGATATTGTCCGGAATGCCGATGAAATTTTTTCCAAAGTTTCCGAAAGCACTTCCAAAGCCGTAAAGATTCTTGAAGAAATCACCGTATCTTCAAACGAACAGGCACAGGGAATCAAGGCGGCGAACAAAGCCGGAGCAGACTTGAACAGAGTCATTCAGGATAATGCGGCTCAGGCTCAGGAATCCGCGTCGGTTTCCGAGAAGATGAATGAGCCGGTTGCAAAAATGAAGGAGTTTGTAAGCAGACTTTCGGGATTGGTTAAAGGAATTACCTGAAATAATATCGGAAGTAAATTAGGATTCAGTGCGGAGGCCAGATATGAAAAAAGCTTTTATGATTGCGGTGTTTGCTTTTGTCGGCATGATATTTTCAGAATGCGGCTTTGCCCAGGAAAAAAAATATCTTGTCGGCGTGGAAGATACTTCTTATTATCCTCATTATGCTGTCAAAAACGGCAAATACACAGGATTTGCCTGTGATCTGCTGGACGCGTTTGCGAAAAAACACGGATACAGATTCAGTTACAAACCCCTGCCGGTTATGCGTCTGCACCGTGATTTCATAGAGAAAAAATTGGATTTTTTATATCCGAACAATCCCGAATGGCTGACCGAGTTAAAAGAAAATGTGACCATATCTTACAGCAAAGCTGCTGTCAATGTCACAGACGGCGTTATGGTATTGCCTGAAAACAAAGGCAGAGGTTTGGAGAAGTTAAAATATCTCGGAACCATACAGGGCTTCACATTACCCGCTTATACGGCTTTGATTAAAGACAATAAGATCAGAGTGTCAGAAAGCTATGAAATGAAAGGTCTGATCGGGTCAGTCATAGGAAAGAATGCGGACGGAGCCTATATTACCGTTGACTGTGCAAACCATTATCTGCGGACTGTTCTGCAAAAGCCGGATGCACTTGTTTTTGATCCGGGGCTTCCCTATGATATAGCGGCGCATCAGCTTTCAACAATACTGTATCCTGAAATAATAAGAAAATTTGATACTTTTCTGAATGAAGAAAAACAAGTGGCGGAACAGTTAAAGGCTGACTACCGGATTACAGAAATTTCAAAATGACTGCCTATACCGGATTCCTGTCATTTTCAATCTGCTGATATTATGTCAGATAATGACATTGAAATCAAGAAAAAAAATTTTTCACCGCGCGCAAGTTTTTCCTTTCTCCGTTGTTTAACGATACAAAAACCTTTAAACCACAGGAGGGAAGAAACATGCTTTTTCCGATTTCCGGCATCGAAGTCAATCCCTGGATTCCGCCCCTTGTATCTTTTGCGATTTCTTTCTTTACTTCAATGGGCGGCGTATCCGGAGCCTTTCTGCTCTTGCCTTTTCAGGTCAGCGTCCTCGGATTCAACAGCCCCGCGGTCAGCGCGACCAATCAGGTATTCAACATTGTTGCCATTCCCAGCGGCGTTTACCGCTATATCCGGGAGGGCCGCATGGTCTGGCCCCTCACATGGATTGTCATCATCGGAACACTGCCCGGAGTGCTGATCGGTGCGATTCTCCGGGTTCAGTATCTTCCGAATCCCCGCAATTTCAAAGTCTTTGCCGCTCTCGTGCTGCTGTATATCGGCACAAGATTGGTCAGAGACCTGCTCAAAAAGAAAAGCGGAAAAAATGCAGTTTCCGCGGAAGAACAGTTTCAGAAACTCGTGAGAGAATACCGGAAAAGCGGCAGTTCCGATCAGGAAAAATTACCCGGCGTTGCGGTGAAAAAATTCAGCATGAGGCGTATTGTTTATGAATTTTACGGACAGACCTTTGACATCAGCGCGGCAGGTATCATGACATTGAGTTTTATCGTAGGGATCATCGGCGGCGTTTACGGCATCGGCGGCGGCTCGATTATCGCCCCCTTTTTCGTGAGTTTTTTCAATCTTCCGGTCTATACCGTTGCCGGCGCGGCATTGATGGGAACTTTTGTCACTTCGGTCGCGGGTGTGGTATTTTATCAGGCAATCGCTCCGTTTTATCCGAATATGGCTGTGGCTCCGGACTGGCTGCTGGGTTTTCTGTTCGGTATCGGCGGATTTGCCGGTATGTACTGCGGGGCAAGATTGCAGAAATTTGTTCCGGCAAAAGCGATAAAATGGATACTGGTATTCTGCATTTTATTTCCCGCGATAAAATATATCTGGGAATTTGTCGCTTGAACTGCCTGTCTGACCGCAGCAATTCGCAAAAAAGTTCTTGTCTTAACGTGAGTTCGACATAAAAAATGATTGATCTGATAATTCCGAAAAAGTGCTGAAGCTTTGCCGCTGTAACTGTTACAAAAAACA
>DYRK01000277.1:0-3375 GCA_020718785.1 Desulfatirhabdium butyrativorans
AAATGTGAAAGTTATCAGGCAAAATTTGCCCCATCTATGATGTCGCATACAATAGTTCAGGAATGTTTTCATAATCTGCCCTGATAACAGCCGAAATTTATGTTATCAGAGCAGAATTGCTCTGATAACAGTGCAGGCTTCATGCCTCACGCCACGTAATCTTAGCTTCATTCCTGAGCGGCATGCGGTGATATTGGAATTTCGGATATCCGACCATCATTGCGCCGTAACTGATATGTCCGGCCGGAAGTCCGAGAGCTTTCTGCATAGGCGGCCATAAGGTCGCTGCTACATTGAAATACCCGGCCCAGCACGCACCCAGTCCGAGCGAAGGCGCGGCTAATTCCAGATAGGTCAGAGCAATGGTGCAGGCTGTCGGAGCAGTACGGTCATCTTTCGGGGCATGGGCGATAATGATGTGCGGCGCGTTGCGGCAGATTCCGTCAATTCCCGAATCCCAGGCATCCGCTACGCGATCCATGTGAAAAGTTGCCGCCATATCAGGCTGTGCGTTGAGCATATAGCGCATCCAGCCGATGACTGCTCCAGCCAATTTCTGTACTTCTTTGCTGTCATATATCACCAGCCATTGAACCGGCTGGGCATTATGGCCCGAAGGCGCAAACCGTGCCATATCTATGAGTTTTGCAAGAGTCTCACGATCCGCAGGTTTGTCTTTGTAAACCCGGACAGACCTGCGGGAACGTAGGAAATGCTCGGTCTGTTCGGGACCGAACAGCCATTCTTTCCTGACAGGCGGACACTGTTCCGGGGCCATGGTTTTAAGAGACAATGCGCCGTGAGGGCAGACTGCCACGCAATGACCGCAGTTGATACACAGTTCTTCGGCACCTGCAACAGGGACCGGAAATTCTTCTTTTAATTCGATGATCCTCATGGGACAGGCGGCAACGCAGATGCTGTCTTGTTTGCATTGATTCCTGTCCACAGTAAAAAGACTCATAGAATGCCTCCTCTTCGGATTTCGGAAAAGGTGAAACCCGCAGATATTTTTTCAGTTGTCCGCCTGCTTAAAAAAACGGTATTATTGTTATTTTACAATAGGTTATAAATAACTCACGAGGTATGCCGGCAGAGAGACTCTTCAAGCTTTCAAAGCGGGCCGGACGCTGTTTTCTCGCCGGTGCGAAATCATCATCTGATTTTCAGATTAATTTCAGTCAGGCCGGGGAACCCCGCTTTTTCTGCTTCACTTCTTAATACCGTACTGAACTTCAGCCCGGATTCGGAAGCGCAATCCGTTTGTCTGCCTGACCTTTTCTGCGGCGAATCACAAAAGCGGTATTTGCCTGTGATCCTTTCTGCTCCTGTACGGAGGGATGCTGATCCTTGCGTTCAAACATTTCTCGAAGTTTTGTTTCCAGTTCCTTGATCTTACTTTCGTCCATCTTGCTTTTATTTCTCCTTATTTGGGAATTTGATGCAAGCAAACCTTGCAATTTCCGGAGTTCATTCCGGTTGTCTCTGCGTTTCTCATACTATGGTTTTTCTCGTTCCCAAGCTTTCTCGTTCCCAAGCCCCAGCTTGGGAACGCACTTGCCGGGGAGGTTCCCCGGCTTCCCGTGACGGGAGACGGACCGAAGCCGGGGCTTCGGGCGCAGACGCGTTCCCAAGCCGGGGCTTGGGAACGAGGAAAAAATTTCTCACTTCTCACTTCTCATTTCTCACTTAATAATTATCGGAATTTCCGAAGTCAGAGGCATTTCTCCGCGCAGCATCTCCGAAGCCTTGCCCGTCAGCCTTAGATACCAGTCACTCGGAAGACTGTAACCGTCAATATCAAGCGTCACAAACTCGGCTCCGGCAGGTATGTCCTTTTGGGTCGGCGCCGCCTTGAATATGGCTGTCCCCTCATCAACCTCGTCGAACATGGCAACTTTTATCATTGAATATCCGGCTGATGCCTCTTTGAATGCCGAAACTGCATTGAATATCTGCCTCCAGTAAAAATTTCCTCCCTCACGTTTTATCTCATTCAACGGCGGAGTATCATCTTCGGGATGCAGCGGATGCCTGTGCATATTATAAAAGGAAAACCCGGGAAAAACAACCGGCATATAGTCAATTCCCCGAGACATTGCTTCTGCCAGATCAGGACTGATCATATCCTGTTTCCATGAATCGGCACCCGTCACGTCAGAATAGCGTCCCACGGTCCAGGGAAGGATAACATCATAGCTTCTGTAAACCTCCGACCATTTCACGCCGGTATCGGGATCCGGGAGAGAATCGTCTCTGCATGTGCGCCAGCGCGAAGGAACACCGCCGACCAGAGTTGCCCGATATTTTTCCTCTGCATTTTTAAACCATGTAATCAATTCCGTAGCCTGTTCAGGAGTGAACGATTTATGGTTATCGTCGCTGTAACCAAGCCCCCAGATTACTACTACGGGTTTTTCCTTATGTCTCAGGTATCGCCGGCTCTGAGTGATCTGCACAGTGTCAACAAGATACATCCAGTCTTTCTGTACGGTACTGACCAGCAGTGCCGGATCCGCTGAGGTCGTGTCATATTCGACTGCAAATATCCTGCCGTAGGATTCGGCTCCGGTGCGGACATTCTGCATCACCTGCTTTGTAAAATCGAAAGAAGCCGAATCCCGGTCATAAAGTCCGCTTACGAATCTCTGTAAAAAAACGCCGTCAATGCCGTATTCCCGCATCCATCTGAAATGACGCAGCACGGTTTTCTCTTTAAAAGCTGAAAACAGTTTTGCCGGGGTTCCGTCAGACATTTTCATGTTTGTGGAAAAGAGTTCGTCTTCGTCAAGTTCACTTATATCGGGCCACATATCCACTTTTAAATTGACCTCATCCGGCGCGGTATTCCAATTGAACCAGTGTCCCCATGTATCTGAAATCTTCGAACCGTCACCCGGGCAGGAAAACCATCCCTGATAACCGGCTATGAATTTTCCGTACATTGTGGTCGGATCAATCATGCCTGCAAGCGTATTCAGCACAAAAACCGCCTCTTCCAGGCCTATGCCGCCGTCTCTGTTCACATCCGCAGGGATATTGACCGTGACAGACGGATCCGTTCCCGCACAAATCTGGAAACATATCACCGCGTCTTTCAGATCAAGATAACCCGAATTGTCAGCGTCCCCTAGAACTGACCCGAAATTTTCTGCGGGAAAGAGCATACATACTGCAATCAGAATAAAACAGGCTGTGAATTTTCTGTGTCTCATCTCACACTCCCCAAACCGTTCTGCTGAAACGGCTTGCAAAGCCGTTTTACAGTAAAACGATTTTGCAAATCGTTTCTTTTTTGCCGGGACAGATACAAAACGGACTGCAAAGCCGTTTTACAGTAAAACGATTTTGCAAATCGTTTCTTTTTTGCCGGGA
>DYRK01000277.1:3475-7697 GCA_020718785.1 Desulfatirhabdium butyrativorans
TGCAAAGCCGTTTTACAGTAAAACGATTTTGCAAATCGTTTCTTTTTTGCCGGGACAGATACAAAACGGACTGCAAAGCCGTTTTACAGTAAAATGATTTTTCAAATCGTTTCTTTGGAGGTTCATCCTTCCAGCGCGCTGACAAAGGCTTTTCCGGTCTGATAGGCTTCATCGAGGTATTCGGGATGTTTCAGGATATCGTCTTCGAAATCTAATTGGCGGTACAGAAGGGAATTCCAGAGTTCCATGTCCATGACATCAAAAAAATATCTGATACTCAGCAGCACTCCGTCAAAGAGTTTTTTTCCTTTGGTGGCACCGGCAGAGATAAAAAGCCCCTTGCGCCTGTATTCCTGTCTGCCGAAAGGAACTTTGTCAATCCAGTATTTTTTTACCCACAGAGACTGACAGCGGTCCATCAGTATTTTGGTATGTGCGCTGACCGTATAAAAAAAGACAGGCGATGCGAGCATCAGTCCGTCCGAAGCGGCAATCGCCTCGGCAACCTGATGAAAATCATCTTTGATCGCGCATACGCCTGTTTTTCTGCATCCGTAAATTTCAAGGCAGGGGGATATTTTCAAATCTCTGAGGACAATTTCGCTGACACGGGCCCCGGCATCGGAAGCTCCGCGCACAGCCTGTTTCAGCAAAGCCGCAGTGTTGCCTTTGCGTCTCGGACTTCCGTAAATTGCTGCAATATCAGGCATTTCTATTCATTTCCTATAAATTTCGGAAAAATGGGACCGATGACGGACCGCATATTTGTCCGCCGCGTATATTCCGGTCAAAAAAATGGGCAGGGTTCGGGAGGATCATAAAAGATGAGCAAACTCGGTTTTTATAACTTCGTATAATTCGTTTCCCACGGCAAGACCGATATCAATGAACTGGGGACCGTATTTTCTGCCGGTATGAGTTCGGAAAGTGCTTTTGATTCTTTCGAGAGCTTCCATCCCTTTGGGATAAAAAGCGATAAATTCCGACAGCGGAGTTCGCGAAAAAGAGACCATTTCCCATACGGTATCCGTAAAATTGTCGGGTCCCCATCTGAATTTGTCCGCATCGTAAAGGCAGTCGGAAATCAGAAGCCCGCGGGAAGTGCTGACCGCCGGACTTTCTCTGAATGCTTCGTGATTCCGGATTGCCTGACTGACATCTTCTGTTTCATCCGGAGAAAGAGGGTAGGTTTTCAACAGTTCTCTTGCGTAGTCGGCGCCTTTTTCCGCGTGATTTTTTCCTTTGCGTCTGATATCGTGAAGAAGCCCCGCGCACTGGACAACAAAAACATTGCGGATTATCCTGTCATCAATCTTCACGCCGTGCTTTCCGGCATCCGGTCCCGTCTGTTCTATGAACATAAGCGCGCCGGCATCCAATGTCACTTTCACCGCGTGTTTCAGGCCATGCCCGAAATCATTTTCAAGATGTTCGGCGACAAACGCGTGCAAGACTCTGATCACAGGGTCTGTTTCAAAGACTTTCCCGGACAGATCATAAGCCCAGGAAAAGTCTTTGTAAAAATCAGGGGGCGGGAAACGAAAAACAATCTGACGGGCCCTTTTACGGATAAGGACATAAATAACATCCATGTTCCGGCGTTTCAATCCTTCGGCCTGAACCCAAGCCGCGAGAAAATATAAAAGCGATTGTTTTTACAGGGAGAAGGGCTTTCCGCACACTTTCCAGACACCGTTTTCTTTTTTCAGCCTGAGCGTTTCATCCACTTCGCTGCTCTTTTTCGTAAAAAAAGATTGCAGCGGCGGTTTGGTCTGGCAGATCAGCCGGACTTCGGCTGATAGTTGGTTTTCATTAAGCAGATGCGTTTCAACATGATACAGGCTTTCTTTCATATAAAAAAGGCTGTAGCCCCGTTCTCTGGCTTCATTTTCGGCACGGTAAATATATCGGCCCACCACGTCAGTATCATCCGCGGTCTTTGATTCCTCGCAAAGCCGGTCCGCCATTGCCTTGTCAAAACAGAAATAGGCTTTGGCAAATTCGGCAGCAGCCTTGTTCGGAGTATCGCGGACATCGGCAAATCCGAACATTATCTGGAGAAACAGACTCAGCAGAAATATCAATGTGACGGTTACGATTTTATCCCTGGGTTCATTCATCTTTTTCTTTTCTCTCCTTTCTTATGCATAGAAATATTGGGCAGTTATCGGAAAAAAAGTATCTTTTCCGATTCCCCTGCCGACCTTATGATCTTTCCTGATAACACAGAAAATTGTTTTATACAAGGATTTTCATCCGGATATTTCAAACTTCTTGCATTTCTGCCCTGTATATGATAATTTTATCAGGATTTATTCAAAATTCGGCAAACTGACATAATGAGGAGGAATAACAGATGGAGTTCGAACTGTCAAAGGAACAGAAAGAAATTCAGAAAGCAGTACGCGAATTCGTAAAAGGCGAGTTCAAAAAGGATATTATTCTGGAACTGGAAGAAAAGCACGAATATCCTGTCAAGATGTGGAAAAAAGCCGCGGAACTGGGCTTTATCGGCATCCATTTCCCTGAAGAATATTCGGGTCAGGGACTGGGCGTGATGGAAAATATTCTGGTTGCAGAAGAACTCTGCCGCGGAGATTCTTCTGTGGGCGCGTGTCTTATTCTTGCGGATTTCGCATCTGAAATCGTTCTGCATTTCGGGAGCGACGAACAGAAGAAAAAATGGCTGCCCAAAGTCGCGGAAGGCGAGGTGCTGTCCTGCGGCGCGTTCACAGAACCGGATCACGGCTCGGATATTACCTCCATGAACACCACGGCTGTGAAAGACGGGAATGAATGGGTCATCAACGGATCCAAAATTTTCATTACCAACGGAGGACCGCTGGCAGGATTTTACAGTGTTTTATGCCAGACAGATCCCAATGCTTCCCCAGGATACCGCGGACTGAGCCTGATTCTTGTCGAGGGAGACCGCCCCGGACTGTCAACCGCAAGCGTAGGCGTGAAAATGGGCATCCGCATGATGCACACCGCGGAAGTCAATTTCAAGGACGTGCGGGTTCCTCTGTCCAATCTTATCGGAAAAGAGGGCAAAGGCTTTTATCAGGTGCTTGAATTTTTTGACGAAAGCCGGATTCTGATCGCGGCGCAGGGACTGGGAACCGCTCAGGGCGCGTTTGACCGGGCATTGGCTTATGTCAAATCCAGAGAGCAGTTCGGCAAAAAAATCGCCGAGTTTCAGATTACCCAGCACAAACTTGCCGATATGGCGACAAAAATCGAACTGGCGCGGCTCATAGTTTACAAAGCTGCATGGAATTTCGATCAGAAACGCATTGATCCCAAGCTGACCTCCATGGCAAAAATGGTGGCCGGACGTACCGCGGTGGAAGTCTGCGACGAAGCGATTCAACTGCTGGGCGGCTACGGCTATATGCTGGAATATGAGGTGGAACGGTTCTACCGCGACGCCAAAATCTGCGAACTGTACGAAGGCACAAAAGAAATCCAGAAAAATACAATTGCCAGCGCGGTTCTCGGAAAACTGAAATAACCAATCAATGCCGATCCGGAGTGCAAAAATGCCAATCTTTTTTATTGGGATCGGCATTTTTGAACTCCTCCGAAATCTCTTTATATATGCGCCGCAAACCCAGTTTGTCAGTTAAATTCATGTTTCCATGCTGAGTATAAAAAAAATCGGTGTCATCAGCCGGACCTATCGCCATCTGAACCGCTACAGGCAGATTCTGACCATTCTTTTCAAGTACGGTTTCGGCGATCTGATCGAACGCCTGAATATAGATCAGTACATCGAGGTCGGTCTTCAGATTTTCTCCAAAGACAAACGTCCGGCACGAGATGAAAAGCTTACCACCGCAGAGAGAGTAAGGATAGTGTTCGAGGAACTGGGACCCACCTATATCAAGCTCGGTCAGGCTCTTTCCACGCGCTCCGACCTTATTCCTCCGGATTTCATGCAGGAACTGTATCAGCTTCAGGATCATGTCCGAGCCCGTCCCTTTCATGAAATCAGACAGATTCTCCTGACAGAACTCGGGCTGCCGATTGAAGAGATGTTCGATGCGTTTGACGAAAACCCTATTGCTTCCGCTTCCATCGGACAGGTTCACAGAGCCTGCCTTAAAAACGGCGAAGCCGCGGCAGTGAAGGTACAGCGTCCCGGAATCAAGAATCTCATAGAAGTCGATCTGGAAATAATGCTGCATCTCGCCACTCTTATGGAACGCCATATTGATGA
>DYRK01001005.1 GCA_020718785.1 Desulfatirhabdium butyrativorans
CGCAGCCTGGTTTGAGACTACGGCAATCTTGCCCACGATCTTTTTCTCTTTTTCCCTACCACCACGACCACCGCCCTGCGGTTCTGGCCCGAAATTACGCACAGGCGGCGGAGCATTCTGATATACGGGCTGGCCTTTTTCGTCCAGTACAGGTTTTCCAGTAGCATCCACCATAGGTACAGGCTTCAATACGGGCTTTCCTGCGATAAGTTGCTCAGGTGAAGGAATGCCGCCTCCCTCCTTGATTGCCTGAGCTGTCAGAGCGTCACGTTCTTTTTCTTTTTGGTTGGCCAAATCAAAAAAATCGCTTTGCCCCTTTTGCATCTTTTCCATGTTTTGTTTCAGGGCGTCGATCTGCCTCCCCTGTTCTTTGAGCATGGTTTTTTCGATCATGTCAGGATCAAGATGGATGGTTTTATTGCTCTCAATAGCGGCAGCAATTTCTTTTTTCTCAGATCGTGAATTGTAGCCAGTGATAGCTATTGTCAGAGTCACAAGAGCTACTACCGACCAGACCAATACCTTTTTGTTTTGTGGTGTCAGGTTATTAAACCTCTCTTTCAGGGTCATTGTGATTGCTCCCTTTTCTCAACCACGAATACCCGGGTTTCCTCACCGGTATTGAGAACATGATTTTCGATTGCCACGGCCAGGATAGATTCACTGATTTCAAGGGACAGAAATGTTTTTTCCGTAAGTTCCACAGGCTCATTTTTGGTTGAAGCAACCTGAAATTGTTTTAATCGTAATCCGACCCCTTCAACATCCACGGTCTGCATCAGATTGATTCTCAAATCACCGCACAAAGAAATCAATGTATCTGAATTTGCAATCTTGTAACTGGATGGATAGCCGCCTTCATAGCCTTCTTTAATAATTTGAAGGACTTGTTTTTCCAGAGGCATATTTTTGTAAAGGTTGATGTTTTTTTGAAAAACATCCTTTGCGGGTGCGGCCAAGTGCAGGGTAACAGAGTTGATTTCATGTGGTTCGGCAATCAGCGTATAGACAGCCCCGTTGCAGACGACAAACAACTCGCTGGGTGTTTCGGCATAGGCCAACTCCCCATTGGTATCTTCGGCCTTGAATTTGACAAATGCGCTGTTACCGGAAAAATGGCCGGTCACCCCCTTTTCCTCAGAAAAAATCAGATCACTCATTGGCCCGGAGCAAACTATCCGATTTATGTCACGATTGGACAACTGTACGATTGTCGGTATTTCAGGGGCAATAAAGTTTACCGGCGTAGGATTGTCAAAAGGATCATCTGCCGATGCAGTTGGTTTAATCGGTTTTGGCTCTCTGATAACTGGAGCTTGCGGGACAGTCGGGAGAATTGATGTCTGGTTTTTCAGGTCTTCCGGCTCAACTTTTGTAGATGTCGCTTTGGTTTGCACCTGTAAAGCCTCATCTACCGTGGGTGGTACGGGAGCGTCTGCCGCTTGCACACAGGATGCCGCAACCAGCAAACATAGACTTGGCAAACACAGGCATGTACTTAAAAATTTTTTCATTTATTTCCTGTCTCCATTTGCTGATCGTTCATTCTTTTATCATTCGCTTTTTTCTTGAGTTCAGCTTCTGAT
>DYRK01001006.1 GCA_020718785.1 Desulfatirhabdium butyrativorans
TGACCTTTATCATGAACAGGCAAAAATGCCTGTTCTACTGCAAAAAAATTATAAGTCTTTAAGGTCGCTCGCTTAATGTTTTGTCTGTTGCTCACCTTTCATCAATTACTGATGAGCAATTACAGCCTCGATCTCCTCTGCAATCCGAATCGCAGCGGCTTTCGGATCCCCGGCATTCCGGATTGGTCTCCCGATGACAAGATAATCGCTTCCGTCTGTCACAGCCTGAGCAGGGCTTGTCACACGCTGCTGATCATCATCTCCCCATTTGTCCCATAAGGGTCGGATCCCGGGCGTCACTGCGACAAAGCCTTTTCCGAAATGTTCCCTGATCATTTTGACTTCGAGTCCGGAACAGACAATTCCGGCACAGCCCGCGTCTCTGGCTATGGTTGCCCGTTTCATGACTAATTTTGACGGATTCGAAGAAAATTCATCCCTGAAACCCGCTGTATGAATATCTCCGCCCGAGACGCTTGTCAGGACAGTCACGCCGAGAACGCCTACCCCGCCGCGGCTTCCTTCCACGGCAGCTTCAAGCATTTTCGGGTTTTCCCCGCAATGAACCGTTGCAAAGGTCACGCCGAGGTCTGCGATGCGTTCCATTGCACGCGACACAGTTGCCGGAATATCATGCAGTTTCAGGTCCAGAAAGATGCCTGCATTTCCCGAATTTCTGATCTGCCTTATAATTTCGGGACCGGCCTCTATAAAAAGCTCAAGTCCGACTTTGAACATGCCCGCATATCCTGAAAGAAGTTTCACAAATCTTTGTGCGTCCCTTGCAGAAGGAACATCCAGCGGAAAAATAATATAGTCTTTTGCAGATTTCATCTCTTTTCCTTAAAATGTCTGTCCTGTGTGAGAAATAATGCCGCCGAAGAAACTCACGCCCAGAATCGTTGCCAAAAGTGCTGTCAGCACCAGATACAAAGCAATTGGGATTGACACTGCAATAAATGCGCTGCGCGTATTCAGTTTATGTTCCGCTTCACCGAGCAGCGCAAGCAATGCCAACTGATACAGAGCAAATAAAGGTCCTACAGCCGGGATTCCGTAAGACAGAATGCTGACAGCCTGCGTATAACCGACCATTTTTACAGTAGGTTCGAATTCTCCTTCTCCTCCGAAGAGTTTGAAGCAGATAAACAGCACGGCTCCGCCGCCGAAAGTAATGATAAGCAGTACAATAGGATAAATGACAATGCCGGAATACACATTGCCGAAGGTCAGAATCATTTTGATGATTCCGGCAAGTACCCCGCAGATAATGTTGAAAACAATCACCTGATTCCAGGGTTCGTACTTGTCCGACTGATAGAAAAATGTTCTCGGATGGATAAAAATCCGGATGCAGGTGTCGGCAAATGCCTGCGCTTTTTCTTTAATTTCTTCAAGATTCATCTGATGCTCCTTATTTTTTTGACAGGAAACCCGATATTCACGTTTCCGAATTTCCGTTGAACATGTTTCCGATATATCGGAAACAATCTGTATTCACAGAGAAATTCTGACCATGTTGTAATTATATACGGTTTTTCTGCATATTGCAAAGGAATTTGAAAAGTTTGCAGTCCCGCCTTCA
>DYRK01000278.1 GCA_020718785.1 Desulfatirhabdium butyrativorans
GAAAACTGGACCAAAATGCCTGCGGGCATTTCGTGCAACCTCAACGGGATATGGTTCGACTCTGCCAAAGATATTTTTGCCGTAGGCGACGAAGGGAAATTATTCCATTATGACGGAACCGCATGGAGCGAAATGTCGAACCCTGTTTCCGGTACGCTCATGGCAGTTCACGGCACATCTGGAAAAAATGTCTTTGCTGTAGGCAAAGGCGGCGTCATTCTTCGCTATGACGGTAAGACATGGCAAAAAACCCTGATTGATACTACTGAAAATCTCAGAGACATCAATTTTACGGCAGTCTGGGTAATATCGGAAAGAGATGCCTTTGCCGCAACGCTTATCGGCAGAATTTTCCGCTATAACGGCACAGCATGGAAAGAAATAACAAGTCCTGCAAGAACAAGCCTTTTTAGTATAAGGGGAACTTCGGCAAACAGTCTGTTTGCAGTCGGAAACACCATTCTCAGGTATGACGGCACTGCATGGGAAGAAATGACAAGCCCCACATCCAGAACGCTTATGAGCGTATCGGCAATTTCCGATACCGATGTTTACGCAGTAGGCAATTCGGGAACCGTGCTTCATTATGACGGAACCGACTGGATCAAAATGACTTTTCCTTTTTCGGATAATCTCAGAGGAGTATGGGCAAACTCCGAAATGGACGTATTTGCAGTCGGCGAAAAAGGAGCGATTTATAACTATGACGGAACCGAATGGCAGACCGTATCTGCCAATACTTCCGACACCTTTAACGCGCTCTGGAAAGGTCAAAGCTGTGATATTTTTGCCGTAGGACTTGCCGGCGCGGTCTTTTATCTGGAAAAATCGAATCTATGCCCCTGCTCGACCTGTTATGTGACTCCGAGCGGCTCCGACACGGGAAACGGCTCTGAAACAAGACCCTTCAAAACCATTCAGAAAGCCGTAACTTCTGCATTGGAAAACGATACGGTAAGGATTCAAGCCGGAACATATCAGGAAAATATTCTGATCGAAAAAAATATCATTTTGCAATCCGACGCGGATAAAGGCGAACTTTATCCTGTGATTGACGGAAAAGGAACGAGCCCGGTCATCACCTTTCAGAATTCGGAAGCAATCTTGAAAAACATCACGCTGAAAAACGGAACCGTAGGCATACTTTGCAATAATTCCAATCCTACCCTGATTCATGTAGCTGTTACGGGAAACAGCGGGGAAGGAATTTCATGCGGCAATTCGGATCCAGAACTGATCGGCGTGACAGTGAGCGGGAATGCTGGCGGCGGAATTTCCTGCTCGGACGGTTCTGATCCGTTGATTGACAATTCGGTGTTATGGAATGACTTACCGCAGGAAATCGCTTTCAAGACCGGAGGAAATCCCAATTCGGTTAAGGTTTCCTACTCGAATATTCAGGGCGGACAGGCTGCAATTGTAACAAACAGTAACGGCACGGTAACTTGGTCATCTGGAAATATTGACCTCGATCCCGTATTTGCCGATGCGGACAATTCGGATTTCCGGCTTTGTGATGACAGCCCTCTGATCGGCGCAGGTACGGTGATCGCGGGAAAAACAGACGCGGAACCTAGTGATTCTAATCCGGATATGGGAGCGTATGAAAACCCGCTGGCTGCTCCTATAAAAATTCTTTATGTGGATTCGGGCTTTACGGGTTCGGATGAAAAAGGAACACGGTATAAACCCTACAAGACCTTTACCGATGCGATAAGCAATGTCGTTGCCGATACCGATAGCATCCGGGTTGCCAAAGGCAACTATTCCGAAGCCGTAGAAATAGATGCTCTGAAAAACACCAATCTGAAGAATATCACATTGGAAGGCGGCTGGAACAATGTTGCCGGTGTATGGACGCGTGATGAAAACATAGACCCGAATCTCACGGCAATTATGCCGGACGACGATATCGAAGGAATGACCATCAAGAATGCTTCCGACCTCAAGATCAACGGACTTGCTATCGGAAACGGCGTGGTTGCAACAGGATGCGGCAATCTGGACTTTACAGAAAATGTGACTATCGGAACTACTGCCATGCTGATTGACGGATGTAACAATGCGGAAATCGTCAATAATGATATTGCCGGCGTGTCCGAAAACAGCGATTCGGGAAAAGGCTTGGTAGTCAAGAATTCCGCAAATGTCAATGTCGAAGCCAATTTTATTCAGGCAGATACGCTGGGAACCCATTTCAATGCAAGCAGTGGAACGATTACGGGCAATTCTTATTATATCCGAAATATTACGCAATCTGCGACTTCTGTTGCGTCTGCCATAAAACTCGAAGAACTTTCGGGAGATGTCAAAATTGTCAATAATGTGCTGTATCTCCAAGGCAGAGGATTTGGACCCGACGGGGAGGGAGTATATACGTTTAACACCCTCACAGGCATTGAGGAATCGGGAACATCAGCCGCTACTCCCACAAAGCTTTCGAAGAATCAGTATTACGGGTATAAAGACAATCTGATATTCTACCATGACATTGACGGACAGGGAGATATTAAAGACATCGGGAAACTGAATGACGGCACGCTTTCCGATATTTCGGAACGGAGCGGAAATTACTACTGCGATTATTGCGGAAGTATTCCCGAAGCCGATTGCAAGCCCTACGTTCCCTGTCCGGAAACCGAAGACTCGCCCTGTACCGAAATCGTTGAAATTGCCATACCGACCGGCGGCGATGCAGACGGAGACGGGCTGCCGGATGACTGGGAACGCTATTATTTCGGCAATCTCTCTCATGGTCCGGATGAGGATCTCGACGGCATCCCGGTTCCTTCATCAAAGCGGGATAAAAGAGATGATAAACCTTCGGGCGGAGACGGACTCTCCATTAGAGAAGAATATCTCAACAATACGAATCCCCTGACTTGGGATACGGACGGCGACGGAATGCCGGACGGCTGGGAAGTGCAGTATCGCCTGAATCCTCGGGAAAAAGAAGACGGAATTCAGGATAAAGACGGCGACGGTTACACGAATCTTGCCGAATACCGCTCCGGCAATACGCCTACGGATATCGGCTCCTATCCGAAATTCGATCCCAAAGAAGGCATATTCAACGTCGGAACCGGCGGCAAAGTGCTGTTCAATCCCTTGTTTGACGGCGGTTTGTTCGAAGGCGAGGCGGTGATATTTCTGACTGAGGGAATGAAGGAATTCGAATCCAACCTGATCAAATTCATACAGGAAATTCAGAGACAAGTGACAGCCGGAGACGCGCATATCGTATTTTCGGATAAAAAACAGGGCGCACAGTTCGGCGGTCTGCTCGGAGAAGAAAAGGATTACAACCACGGTCCCTATACCGGCATAAAAATCGTTGAAATGACTCCGGGAGCAAAATTCGCCCTGATGTTTGTTCCGAATACCTCATTGGAGGAAATCTGCGATGATCCTTCGATGATGTATCAGAAAGGCAGCAACGGCACCCGTCCTTTCTTCTCTTTTTCATCGCCCAACTCGGATTTCGGCGTTCATCTCAGCCTGCTTTCGGACATCAACGGGCTGGGGACGGCATTTGTATTCGAAGATGTGGAACTGACCAGCAAGGATTTGGTGGATTACAATGACCTTATTTTCCAATTGGGCGGGCTGACCGGAGAAAACCCGGCAATCGAGTCTCTGGCAGACAAAGAACTCGGCAATATTCCGCTTCTGGATACCCGCATACCCGCTGAAAAGGATTGGAGAAAAATTCAGGATCCGAACAACCCGAATGATCCCGGATATCTGGGTGAAAAAATCATCGAGCATAGCCGGATGACTTCCGAGAAACCTGCGGAATGGATAAAGATAAGCCTCGAATCTGCCGGAGATTTGCTGCTCTATGATCCGCAGGGAAGAGAGTTCGGAAAAGAAGGCGGCTATATTCCGGGAGCGGTTTTCGATACTTCTGAGAAGGGAAAGCAGATCATCTCTCTGCTTGCCCCGGATGAAGGAGATTACCGGATTGTTCTGCGCCGCGTTCCCGAAAGCGGGCTTTGCCGCTTGACCGTGAAAGCTTATCAGGAAGATACGGAAATTTCCTCTCAGGAAAAACAGGGAAATTTTTCATTTTCCTGCGATGACGATAATGATGGCTATGGAATGCCCGCGCTGGTTCTCAAAGCTGACCTGAAGATTCCGGAACTTACGCTCGGAGATATTGCTTCTCCCATCGCTTCGGACGAAACGCCGCTATGTTATGACATTAACGGAGACGGCAGAATTGACCGATGCGATATCAAAAAGATCGCCTCGAAATGGGATTCGGAATGCCTGTCCGAATGGAACTGCAATTCGGACTATGATGAGTTCTATGATTTTAACAAAGACGGTCGTATTGATATTCTTGATATTATGTGTGTAGCAGGCAGCGTGTATCCTGTTCAGAACAGTTCCGAGGATTGTTCTCAGCCTTAAATGACCTTTGATATGATGATATAAATGAAGCCCGGCATTTTTGCCGGGCTTTTTATTTTCGCGGGAATCCATTTTTCTGTCTCGATATCCAAATGGCTGATTTTATACGCATAATCCATTGGCAATACAAATACCGCAACGGTCAGACCAAATATATTCTGAAAAAAGCTCTTGAACCGATTATACCGAAAGATATACTGTACCGTTCCAAAAAAGGTTTCGGGATTCCGATTGCGAAATGGTTCCGGGAAGATAAACTGCATCGGAATGTATACTCACCGCCGGCATAAATTGAGCTTTTGTAAAACGGTTTTGCAAACCGTTTTATCGGCAAAACGATTTGCAGAATCGTTTTACAGAAAATTCGGAAAGCGCAGATTATGACGGTGGAAAGAATAAGTCGGAGGTTGCCGTTTACCCTGTATTTCAGAGCAGAGCATCTCCGCCCGAAAGAAGTTTTTCCTCAAAATCCTTGCAAATCCCCCCGAATCATTGTATCACCCTTCAACATTATTTAAAACTGAACCCTGAAACAAGGAGAACCTGAAAATGAGCAAGAGCCTGCCTGAATGCGGGGCAACACTTGACAATCTGTGCATCAACACGATCCGCAGCCTTTCTATGGATGCGATTCAGAAAGCCAATTCCGGACATCCCGGCGCGCCAATGGGACTTGCGTCCGCGGCTTATATTCTCTGGACCCGCTTTCTGAAACATAATCCGAAAAATCCGAACTGGCCCGACCGGGACCGCTTTGTCCTGTCCGGGGGACATGCGTCCATGCTGCTTTACAGCCTGCTTCATCTTACAGGCTATGACCTGAGCCTTGATGACATCAAAAATTTTCGGCAAAGGGGAAGCAAAACTCCCGGACATCCCGAATACGGACATACTCCGGGCGTGGAAACCACTACCGGACCGCTGGGACAGGGTTTTGCCAATGCTGTGGGTATGGCAATGGCCGAGCGTCATATTGCTGCCTGTTTCAATAAGCCCGGACATGAAATTGTGAATCATTACACCTATGTAATGTGCGGAGACGGCGACCTCATGGAAGGCATCAGCGCGGAAGCGGCGTCTCTTGCCGGACATCTGGGCTTGGGAAAACTGATCTGCCTGTATGACGACAATCAGATTTCTATCGAAGGCAGAACAGATATAACCTTTACCGAAGATGTGGGCTTGCGGTTCAAGGCTTATGACTGGCATGTAGTCGCAGCAGAAGACGGAAATGATCTCGATGCCGTACACAAAGCCATCGAGTCGGCCAAGGCAGAAAGAGAAAGGCCTTCTCTGATCATGCTGAGAACCCATATTGCTTTTGGCAGCCCTCATAAACAGGACTCTGCGGACGCGCACGGCTCACCTCTTGGAGAAGAGGAAGTCCGTCTGACCAAAAAAAATCTGGGCTGTCCTGAAGATGACTGTTTTCTGGTTCCCGAAGACGGCTCTGTTTCATGCCGAAAATGTGTGGAATCCGGACAGGCTGCGGAAAACTTATGGCAGCAGTCATTCGAAGCCTATAAGAAAAAATATCCCGAAGCCGCGCAGAAGTTCACGGAAGCCTTAAATCGGGTTCTGCCTCAGGGATGGGATGCCGCAGTACCGGATTTTTCAGACACAGAAGCCATTGCCACCCGTGCCGCGTCAGGAAAGGTGCTGAATTCTCTTGCTGAAAAAATTCCGTCACTGATGGGCGGTTCCGCAGACCTTGCACCGTCCAACAAGACGCTGATTACTTCTTCCCATGATTTTCAGAAAAGCAGCTATAGCGGCAGAAATATACGGTTCGGGGTACGGGAACATGCCATGGGAGCTATTCTTTCAGGCATGGCTCTTCACAAAGGCATCCGTCCCTACGGTGGAACTTTTCTGGTCTTTGCGGATTATATGCGCTCTTCGATCCGGCTGGCTGCTTTGATGAAACTGCCTGTTATTTATGTTTTTACTCATGACAGCATTGCCGTAGGCGAAGACGGACCCACGCATCAGCCTATTGAACATCTCGCAAGTTTAAGAGCTGTTCCCGGACTTACAGTGATCCGTCCCGCTGATGCGACCGAAACCGCGGCAGCATGGAAAGTTTCCCTGATGTCCGAAGGACCTGCAGCACTGATTCTCAGCCGTCAGAAACTTCCGGTTCTAAAGCACAATCGTGCTGCAATGCTTGAAAAAGGGGCATACATCCTTGAAGACACTTCCGGCAGAGCGGATATTATTCTGATTGCCACAGGCTCAGAAGTGCATCTTGCTTTGAAAGCCCGTGCGAAACTTTCGGAAAAAGGCATTTCCGCCCGGGTGGTGAGTATGCCCAGCTGGGAGCTTTTTGAAAAGACTTCTCAGGAGTATAAAGACAGCGTTCTTCTGCCGAATGTCTCGCGAGTTGCCGTAGAAGCTGGTATTCCTATGGGATGGGAACGCTATGCAGGGAAAACTCAGGCGGTTGTAGGCATCACACATTTCGGAGCTTCCGCTCCGGGCGGTGCGCTGATGGAAGAATTCGGCTTCAGCCCTGAAAATGTGGTTCGGACCGCAATGGCTGTGCTGGGGAAATAAAGCGATCTCTCGCAAAGACGCAAAAACGCACAAGCAAAAAAGTTCTAAGCGACCGACCACTACGATTTATAAGATTCGGTGGGTCAGACATTTCTGTCTGACCGCATCATGAACAGGCAAAAATGCCTGTTCTGCCGCAAAAAAATTATAAGTCTTTAAGGTCGCCCGCTTATTCGGACTTGTTACTTTTGCAGCTTTGCGCCTTTGCGTGATATACAAGTACCTGAGCAAAAATTTTGTAACATAATTCTAATTTTTGAATGTCCGATTTTCAAACGGTTTCAGATTAAAAAATGTTACGAAATTATTGGTGAGGATTAAAGGATTTTCCTGATTTCTGTTTTGCCTGTTCAACTTGTCAATGAAGTTCGGCAGGTTCAATCGGCTTGACAGAAATCATGCGAATCCTTTAATCCTGAATGTCTGAACCCTGATTAAAGGATTCAAGGATTTTCCTGATTTCTGTTTTGCCTGTTCAACTTGTCAATGAAATTCGGCAGGTTCAATCGGCTTGACAGAAATCATGCGAATCCTTTAATCCTGAATGTCTGAACCCTGATTAAAGGATTCAAGGATTTTCCTGATTTCTGTTTTGCCGGTTCAACTTGTCAATGAAATTCGGCATGTTCAATCGGCTTGACAGAAATCATGCGAATCCGTTAATCCTGAGAATCAGGGTTCAGACAGTTGTTTGCCTGTTCAACTTGTCAATGA
>DYRK01000279.1 GCA_020718785.1 Desulfatirhabdium butyrativorans
AAGCCTTTATGAAGAAATGCGCGGAACAGGGCGCGCTGCCGAAATACGGGATTCCGGACCGATACGAGTTTGTGGACGCCATCCCCAAAACCAGCGTAGGAAAAATCAATAAGAAGCAGATTCGAGTGGAATATAAATGAGGTGCGGGTGCGGGGTGCGGGGTAAGAGGTCAGAGGTAATACTCCTCCCCTCACCTCTTACCCCTGACCTCTGACCTGTTTTTTTGAGGTGCGGGGTGAGAGGTACGAGGTCAGAGGTAATACTCCCCTGACCTCGTACCTCTGACCCCTTTTTTTTGAGGTGAGCATGGAATGGCTTGAGATGATCAAATTACGTACTGCCGGCACCGGGGAGCAGGGAATCGCCGCCGAATTTTTGGAGCAGATGGAAGAAATTTTGGAATCGCCCGGTCTGGCAGATGCCAGAATCTATGCTCATGCCTCTGTGCCGAATGATCTGGTGATTACTCTGACATGGGTTACGGATGCAGCACAGTCACGGGGAAGCGATCTGGCTTATAATCTGGCACGGGAACTGAAACGCTACGGTCTGGTGGATCATTCCGTATGGATTGAGCAGTTCCCAAAACCCGAAAAAACAGGTAGCAGGTAGCAGGTTGCAGGTTGCAGGTTGCAAATTACAGCTTTACCTGCAACTTGCAACTTGCAACCTGTAACTTGCAACCTGCAACCTGTAACTTGTAACTTGCAACCTGCAACCTGCAACCTGTTCCAAAGGAGAGGAAATGAAAGAAGTCGTAATTGTTTCAGCCTGTCGGACCGCTATCGGCGCGTTCGGCGGAACTTTGCGCGACAGCAACGGCGCGGTTTTGGGAAGTATTACTATGAAAGAAGCAGTGAAGCGAGCGGGCATTGATCCGGAAATGATAGATGATGTTCGCTACGGATGCTGCCTCGAACATCACGACACGCTCAATGTCACGAGAACCGCCGCGCTGCTTGCCGGTATTCCCGATACGGTAACGGCTGTGACTATCAACCGGGTCTGTATCTCCGGCATGGAAGCAGTCATTTCCGGTATGGCAATGATTCAGGCCGGCATGGCAGATATTGTGCTTGCCGGAGGAATGGAACACATGTCCGGCGCGCCGTATGCAGTGACCGGGGCCCGATGGGGATGCCGTTTGCAGGATCAGACTTTTGTGGATACCATGATTCATGCGCTTCACTGCGGATCGCATATCATGCCGCTTGCTGCTGACGGTCCTTTGAATATCAATGAACCGCCTGCAAGTCTGTTTCTGGGAAAGCCTTATATCATGGGGCATACTGCCGAATTTCTGGCACAGTATCTGAATATCTCGCGGGAAGAAATGGACGAAGTCGCGCTGAGAAGCCATAACAGTGCAGAAAGAGCTACGAATGACGGCTCGTTCAAGGCAGAAATCGTGCCTGTAGAAATCCCTCAGAAAAAGAAAGCTCCTATCATTTTTGACAAAGACGAGCATTTCCGACCCGGTATTACAATGGAACAAATGAAAAAACTTCCGCCTGCATTTATTCCGGGAACCGGCAAAGTCACAGCAGGCAACGCCAGCGGTATCAACGACGGTTCAGCCGGTATGGTCATTATGTCTGCCGAGAAAGCAAAACAACTGAATCTCAAGCCGCTTGCAAAAATAAAAGCCATCGGAAGAGGCGCGTGTCACCCCTCGGTCATGGGGATTTCTCCTGTGCCTGCGGTGAGAAAACTCATGGCAAAAAGCGGTCTGAAAATCGGAGATTTCGAATTGATAGAAGTCAATGAAGCCTTTGCCTCGCAGTATATCGGCTGCGAAAGAGAACTCAACCTTAAAAGAGAAATCACCAATATCAACGGCTCGGGCATCGGTCTGGGACATCCGGTAGGAGCGACCGGATGCAGAATCATGGTCACGCTGCTTCATGCGCTGAAACACAGCGGAAAAAGTCTCGGATTAGCCACGCTTTGCGGCGGCGGCGGTGTAGCAATGGCTTGCGCCTTGGAAATGATGTAAGACAAAACAGAAACGGAGGCATGTAATGTCGGATTTGCTTCATCCTTTGGCGGAAAAGGAAAAGGACTGTTTCTCCGCCTTGAACAAAGACAATCTCGAATTTCTGATGAACCGTTACAACAAGGTCAACCGCTGGGTCATTGCCGATATGATTCGCAGGAGCCGGTATCACTACCCGGATAAGGCTGCCCTGATTTTCGGAGACAAACGGCTGACTTACGCAGAGATGGAGGACGAGTGCAATCGGGTAGCCAATGCCTTGCTGGACCTCGGCATTGGAAAATACGACCGTGTCGCAGTTCTTGCACATAATACGATTCATCATGTGCTGACCTGGTTCGGCTGCTGCAAAGCCGGCGCTGTGTATCTGGCAATCAACTATCTGCTTCGGGGGAAAGATATTACTTACTGTATCAATCACTCGGAAAGCAAAGTTTTTATTGTGGAAGATGCACTTTATGATCTGGTCAAAGATGTGCTGAATGACATGCCTACAGTCAAAACCCTGATCTGGTCCGACCAGGGCGCGGGAAGACATCCTGAAAATGACCGTTTCAAAGAATTTGACTCATGGTATAAAGCCTATCCGGCAACGGAGCCGGACACGCTTCTCCGCATCGAAGACCCTTGCCAGATGACTTATACCAGCGGAACCGAATCTCTGCCCAAAGGCGTGATCATCGGGAATCAATCGCTCATGGCGCAATATATGGGCTGTATTGCGGACGGAAAATATGAAAGCAGCGATATCAACGTCAACGCTCTTCCCATTTTCCACTGCGCGCAGCGTGATGTGTTTATGAATCCCGTGTTCTGGGTCGGGGGAACCAATGTGCTGATTACGCCGGATGTGGGACAGATACTCAAAGCCATTGCAGAGTACAAAGCCACCATGTTTTTCGCGCCGCCTACGGTCTGGATCGGCATTCTGAGACATCCCGATTTCGGCAAATACGATCTCTCCGGTCTGAAAAAGTGTTACTACGGCGCTTCGATCATGCCTGTGGAAGTGCTGAAAGAAATGATGGAAAGGCTGCCCGGATGTAAAATTTATAACTACTACGGACAGACCGAACTTGCGCCCTATCATACGATTCTAAAAGCCGAAGACGCCATGAGAAAACTCGGTTCTGCGGGTATGGGCGGCTTGAATATGGAAACCCGTCTGGAAGGCGATGACGGGAATCCTTTAGATAAATCAGGCGTTCCCGGAGAAATCTGCGGCAAAGGTCCTCACGCCCTGATTATGTATTTCAAAGACCCGGAAAAAACCGAGGCTGTGATGAAGGGCGGCTGGTTTCACTCCGGCGACGTAGGCGTATTGGATGAAGACCGCTATATCTCGGTAGTTGACCGCAAAAAAGACATGATCAAAACCGGCGGAGAAAATGTCTCTACCCGTGAAGTGGAAGAAGTCATTTATTTGGATAATCGGGTTCAGGAAGTCGCAGTTATCGGCGTGACGCATCCCACTTGGGTCGAAGCGGTAACCGCTATTGTCGTTCCCCGGCAGGGACAGAAAATCAGCGAAGAAGAGATTGTTGCGCTTTGCAAAAAGGAACTTGCGCCCTTCAAAGTTCCCAAAAAAGTAGTGATTGCAGATGCGCTTCCCAAGACGCCGACCGGAAAAATTCTGAAACGGGAAATGCGGGGGACCTACAAGAATCTGTTTTCGAAATAGAATCGGAGAAATTGAAGTCAAGCACATTACCGGACAATTTTTTCAGATACTTCTGCTGAAACAGACACAAAACGGCTTGCAAAGCCGTTTTACAGTAAAACGATTTTGTAAATCGTTTTTTGAATAAAATCAGCGTATTATTATTTTTTATCCAGTAGTGTGGAAGTCAGGAGGAATTCATCATGGCGCAAGTCATTGCAGATCGGAGAGATATTGATTTTGTTCTTCATGAACAGTTGCAGATCGAAGAACTGAGCAAACATGAACGCTTTGCAGAGTTCAACCGGAAAACAGCGGATATGATCGTATCCGAAGCCCGCAATCTGGCAGTCAAAGAATTACTTCCCACCCGGAAACCCGGAGATGAGGAAGGCTGCCGATTCGAAAACGGAAAAGTGACGATTCCCGAATGCTTTCATAAGCCTTACCGCCTGTTCATGGACGGCGAATGGATGGCCATGTGCGATCCGGCAGAGTGGGGCGGACAGGGAATGCCGGCAAGCATTGCACAGGCTGCCACCGAGTATTTCAACGGCGCGAACTATTCCTTCATGATCTATCCGAGGCTGGGACACGGCGCGGGGAGATTGGTTGAGACATTCGGCACGGAAAAGCAGAAAGAACTCTTTCTGAAAAAACTCTATTCCGGTCAATGGGGCGGCACCATGGTGCTTACAGAAGCAGATGCAGGATCGGATGTAGGCGCATTGACTACATCCGCTGTCCCGAATGGAGACGGAACCTATTCTATCACCGGAAACAAGATATTCATCTCCGCAGGAGACAATGATCTGGTAGAAAACATCATCCATCCGGTGCTTGCACGCATTGTCGGCGCGCCTGCCGGAACTGCCGGTATTTCTCTGTTTCTTGTTCCCAAAATATGGGTCAATGATGACGGAAGCCTCGGAGAGTTCAACGACGTGGTCTGTACCGGCATTGAAGAGAAAATGGGACTTCACGGCGCGGCTACCTGTTCGCTTTCTTTCGGAACTAAGGGAAAATGCAGAGGAACTCTGCTGGGACAGGAAAACAAAGGCATGAGAGCCATGTTCGTGATGATGAACGAAGTCCGTCTTCTTGTAGGAATGCAGGCTGCGGCTTGTGCATCTGCATCTTACCTGAATGCGCTGACTTATGCGAGAGAGAGAATTCAGGGAAAAGATCTCACGGAAAAAAGCAAAGATGCGCCTTCTGTCCCCATTATTCAGCATCCGGATGTGCGGCGTCAACTGATGCTGATGAAGACATATACCGAAGGAATGCGAAGTCTTCTTTACTACGTGAGCTTCTGTGAAGACAGAATCCGTGTAAGCAATGATCCGAATGAGAAAGCCCGGTATCAGGGCATCATAGATGTGCTGATTCCGGTTGCCAAAGGCTATGTGACTGACAAAGCCTTCGAAGTGTGCAGTCACGGCGTTCAGGTTTACGGCGGATACGGCTATATCAAGGAATATCCGCAGGAACAACTGCTCCGGGATTGTAGAATTACTATGATTTACGAGGGAACCAACGGGATTCAGGCAATGGATCTGTTGGGAAGAAAACTGGGTCTGAACAAGGGACAGTCTTTCAAAGATTTTCTCTCTGAGATAAACAAAACGGTTGAAACCGCCGGAGCCGTCAAGGAATTGGAGAAATTTGCAGCCGATCTGAAAAACGCTGTGAAGCATTTGGCAGATTCAGCCCGGCATATAGGAGCAACTGCGGCAGGCGGAAAAGCGATGAATGCCTTTGCTTTTGCTCATCCTTTTCTCGAAGCTGCAGGAGATGTCGCAATGGCATGGATGCTGCTGTGGCGTGCTGCTGTGGCTGCCCGGCAACTGGAAAAAGGGGCAAATAAGAAAGATAAGTCTTTCTACGACGGACAAGTAAAAAGCGTGCAGTTTTTCATCAATACGATACTCCCGGTCACTCTCGGCAAAATGGCTGCAATTTGTATGACAGACGGCGCGGCAGTGGAAATTTCCGAGGAGTCATTCGGGGGAAAATAAATACAGGTGACAGGTGGCAGGTGGCAAGTAACTACTAACCTGTAACCTTCAACATGCAACCTGTAACCTGCAACCTGCAACCTGCAACAGGAGGATAACATGGAGATTTTGGTATGTGTCAAGAGAGTACCCGACACTTCTGAAAATGAAATTGCGATTAACAAAAGCGGTTCCGACATTGTGCGCGATGATTTGGTTTATTCGGTCAATGAATGGGACAACTATGCGGTAGAAGAAGCTATTCAGATTCGGGACAAGGTCGGCGGAGCCGTAGCGGTAGTTACGGTCGGCGAGCAGGAATCCGAAGAAGTGCTGAGAAGAGAAATGGCAATGGGCGCGGACAAAGGCATTCTGCTTTCCGACGCTGCGTTCAAAGGCTCTGACGGCAAAGGCATTGCAAGCATTCTGAAAGCCGAAGTAAAGAAGGGAAAATATGATCTGATTCTCACCGGCGCGCAGGCAGATGACGGCGCAGGTCAGGTCGGCGGAATGCTGGCAGCCATGCTGGATTATCCCTATGCTTCGCTGGTGAACAAGATCGAAGTTATTAATGGTAAAAAGATCAAAATAGGCCGGGAAATCGAAGGCGGAAATCAGGAAATGAGCGAAATTGCTCTGCCCTGCGTGCTTTCGATTCAGACCGGTATCAACGAACCCCGATATGTAGGTATCCGGGGCATCCGCAAAGTGGCTTCCGTAGAAATTCCTGTTCACGGAGCCGGCGATCTGGGCATTGCCGCGGCTGCGGTCGGCGAAGGCGGAGCCAAAGTCAAACGGGTGGATTATTTTGTGCCTGCACTGGGCAAAGGCGCGGAAATGCTGGAAGGCAGCACCGAGGAAATCATCGGAAAACTGATTGAAATGCTCAAGGCAAAAGGAGGGATAAAATAAATGTCTCAGCAAATTTTTGCATACATTGCTCATAAAAACGGCAAAGCAGATGATACAGCCCTCGAACTGCTTGTAGCAGCCAAGAAGATTGACTCGTCTGCGTCCGTGACAGCGATAGTCGCAGGACCCGATGCCGTGTGCAGCGAAGTTGCCGCATCTTATAAGGAAGTCTGGAAAATCGGCATCGATGCCTATCCCAACGCGGAAGTTATTCGAAGAGCATTAGTCAAAGTCCTGCCCAAAGGAGCGATTGTGCTTGCGCCCCATGATACTTTCGGCATGGATCTTTGCCCCGGACTTTCCGTAAAACTCGACTCGGCTTATCTGGCCGACGCCGTAGGATTCGAAGGCATTGAAAACGGAAAACTCAAAGTGATCCGTCAGGAATACAGCGGCATGGTAAGCACTCACGTATTGTGCGACATTTCCGGCGGTGCGGTGATCACTGTCCGGGCAGGCTCGTTCAAACCTGATGAAGCTGCCGGCGCAGGAGGCAAAGTGCTGGATAAAACCGGCGATGCCGGTGATCTGTCTGAAACCACCCGGCGTTTTCTCGAAATCGTGGAAGCCGAAGCCGGCGATGTGGATATTACCAAATCCGAAATTCTTGTCTCTGTAGGCAGAGGTATCGAAGACAAAGACAATCTGGAGATGATAAGCGATCTGGCAAAAGCCGTGGGCGGCGATGTCTCCTGCTCCAGACCCATTGTGGACGCCAAATGGCTCGAAAAAGCCCGTCAGGTGGGAACTTCCGGGAAGACCGTAAAGCCGAAAGTCTATATGGCTTTGGGTATCAGCGGTTCTTTTCAGCACATGGGCGGCATCAAAGGCAATCCCTTCATCGTGGCAGTCAACAAGAACGCCAAAGCCCCGATTTTCCAGTTTGCGGATGTGGGCGTAGTTGCAGATATTCTGGAATTTGTGCCTGAGCTTACGGAAAAAGTCAGCGAAATGAAGTAGTTTACGCAAAGATTTCCGAAGTCTTCAGGACTTCGGAAATCTGTCCTGTCATATCCCTCCCTCAAGCCTGAAAGAACTTCAATAATATATTAACTACAGGTGTAATTTACATTTTGTACCGTAGGGGCAGCCCCCCTGTGGC